>DUMQ01000071.1 GCA_012839815.1 Bacillota bacterium
TAGGGGCTTTTAATTTGCCTAGTTACGGCATGAGGTTGCTGCCTCACTCTTGCAAGAGTGTTAGCCCTCCGTGATCCCTGGGTGAACGAAACGGGGGGTTATGTTATTCATGAACAATACCTGGCTTACGGCGAGTTTATGGCTTGGGCTTGCTCTGGTTGGCGGCCTTGCCGCAGGATGGACCGGTATATCCATATCTCTGGTGGAGATCGTGGTAGGGATAATCGGTGGTAACTTCCTGGGTCTTGCAACGACCCCATGGGTGGACTTTCTTGCGGGCTTCGGCAGCGTCCTTCTCACCTTTTTGGCCGGGGCTGAGGTAGACCCGAGGGTGCTCCGGTCAAAATTCAAGGAGAGCATGTCTATTGGCATCATCGCCTTCATCCTCCCATTCCTTGGAGCCTTTGCTTATGCGTATTACATACTTGGGTGGACACTCCAGGCGGCCGAGATAGCGGGCATAGCCCTTTCCACTACCTCGGTTGCTGTAGTCTATGCGGTGATGGTGGAGACCGGGCTCAACGAGACCGAACTCGGCAAGATCATCCTGGCTGCCTGCTTCATTAATGACCTGGGCACAGTGGTAGCCCTGGGCCTCCTTTTTGCGAATTTCAACGCCTGGATGCTCCTGTTTGTTGGAGTTACTACCCTGGTCCTGGCTTTTCTTCCCCGCTTCACACGATGGTTCTTTAAGGTCTATGGCAACAGGGTGAGTCAGCTCGAGGTCAAATACCTTTTCTTCCTGCTTTTTCTCCTGGGAGGACTTGCCACCATGGCTAACAGCGAGGCCGTGCTGCCAGCCTATCTCCTGGGCCTCGGTGTCGCCGGGTTCTTCCTCCAGGAAAGAAATTTGCTCTTCCGAATGCGTAGCATGGCGTTCGCCTTCTTTACGCCCTTTTACTTTCTAAAAGCCGGACTTTTCGTTTCGCTGCCGGGGGTCGCCGCAGCAGCAGGGGTTATCATAGTGGCCCTGCTTGTAAAGATGATCACCAAGTTCATCGGGGTATGGCCCACGACCAGATTCTTCAAGTTCGTACCGCGAGAGGGCATGTACACCACACTTCTTATGTCCACCGGTCTCACCTTCGGCACAATTTCGTCACTTTTCGGTCTGACGCACGGGATAATAACCAGGGATCAATATACCATTCTTGTAACAGTTGTCATCCTGAGTGCAGTGGTGCCGACTATGATCGCCCAGGCGTTCTTCAGGCCGGATCCGTGTAGCCACGACAAATAAGTGGGATAAAATAAAATCGCCCCGGTAGTGCTTGCGCTTGCAGGGAATAGCTGACATGCGCAGTAATATTTATCTTAGCTAGCCTTATCATGTAAAAGTGATGTTCATCTCAGCTACCCTCATGAGTAGAATGGCCGATTAACCGGTACCAGGGTGATATAGCGGATTTCACCCTCCGGGAGGTTTATGATGCCAGAGAAAATAACCGTAATTACCGCTGATATAATCCAGTCGAGACTTGCGCGGGACCTTGTGCTGTCATTGCCCGAAAAGCTTTCCCGGCTTACTCACCCTCTTGTCGCCACAACTTTTTCGATGTCTCGCGGCGACGAAATCCAGGCGGTCTGCCGGGGATATCTCCAGGCTCCCGAAGTTGTGAGACAGCTCAGATTTTTTTGTTTGCCCCTCAGACTCCGGGTCGGCATCGGGGTTGGAAGACTCGAAAATAATTACTGGAGCCCTAACCCATGGGACATGAACGGTTCCGCATTTGTAAGGGCACGCGAGTCTCTGGAGTCGCTGGGGAAAGGGGTACAGGCCCGAACCCTCGTATCCTCCGGCAATCAAGATTTCGATAGCGTCGTCAACACTATTCTGGGCCTGGTGGATGCAATCCAGAATCGCTGGACTCAGGCGCAGTGGGACGCCATACACGTCTACGAGCGTCTCGGCACCTACTCGGAGGCCGGCAAGGCGTTGGGTATTGCATTACAGAACGTCCAAAAGCGATGTAAAGCTGCGAATTGGGTTGCTGTACGCCAGGCAGAGGAGGCCATACGCCTGCTAGGGCGCAAGCTGGAATCTGAATTACCTCCTGAAGGGTGAACCAGGCAGTTTCACCTTCTAGTAGGTTAAGGGATGGATCGGGTATGACCTTTGTTCTCCTGGGCTTGCTCGCGCATGTGTTCGCTGACTTTACCTTCCAGAGCAATGATCTGGTCATATTAAAAAAGAATGGTTGCCTGCGGGGATACCTGTACCACGGCCTAGGTGTATTCCTGTGCTATGTTGCGACCCTTCACCTCTACGGTGTATCTACAGCCGTGATCCTGGGCGCTGCAATAACCCTGGTACATATCCTGGTGGACTGGCTGAAGAACCTGGCCTGGCGGAAACTGCCCCCGGGAAAGGGCCCAAGTATATTTGCAGTTGACCAGCTAATCCACGTAATAATGATCCTGGCTGCCTGGAACTTTATGGACACAAGGTTTTCAAGAGACATCATATCATTCTACAGAGGTACAGTGGTCTCAAAGGCCGTAATATCACTATCGCTCTTGCCAGCACCGCGGGGTGATTGCGGTATCATATTCGACCGGGTGCTGGTGATCATCCTGGCCTATGCCGTTGTCATCTTTGCAGGGCCCGTAATTGTCCGCCAGGTACTCGATGCATTCTTTTTAGACTCTCAACCGGCGGCTGTCACAAGAGCAGGGAAGTACATTGGAATCGTTGAACGTACCCTCATGCTGACCCTGGTGCTCGTAAATGCCTTTCAGTCGCTTGGCTTCGTCCTGGCGGCCAAGTCCCTTGCCAGGTTTTCGGAGCTCAATGACATGAAGTTTGCTGAATATTATCTCGTGGGTACCCTTACAAGCGCAACTGTAGCTCTTCTTACCGGTATCGGCGCAAGGTGGTTTCTCAGGCTGTGACGGAGGGGGTTTTTGTGCTCCAAATTGTGAGCCTGGATTACGGACATCCCCTCAACTTTTCAGCCCTTTGGCCATAATCTGGCTGTCCTACTCTTATATTATCCTGAGCAGCCTCCTGGCCGAAAGTTCCCCCATATCGACGATGATGGACCGGCTCGGTCTGCCGCAACTACTCCCCGTCCCCCCTACCGCGAACGCTCCCCGGTCGAAGCCATGATCGTTGTCCGTACCGATTGGCATCTACCATGGGCGTGGTCGGTTGTTGCTCATCTCGATTACCTGAAGTCGATTATCCAAAATTGTAGTCTGCCTGAAGGAGAGCTGTGGCTAATCAAGAAATTCTACCTATTCCTAAATTCGCAAAATCACTATCTTCAAGGAGGGACCTATCATAGAGATCATTAAATTTGTGCAGTCATTTCTAATCCTTTTCTTGACTGGTTTTCCAGTATATAACCATGATAGGGGAAGATAACTTCTTCATTATTGTATTTACGATAACCTTCTGGTGTCTCAATAAGAACTTTGGCTACCGGCTGGGGTTTACCTATCTTTCATCCGCTATAGTCAACGTCGCGTTAAAGGAGACATTCCGTATCCCGCGCCCAATAGGGCGACCAGGGATTCGCTCGTTGCGCCTGGAGACCGCGGGTGATTATTCCTTCCCCAGCGGCCATGCACAAGCTACAGCTACCCTCTGGACGAGCATAATGATCAAAGTGAGGAAGAGATGGTTATATCTGGGCGTTCATACCCTTGCCGATGTGACTGGGGGTATGATCGTCGGCGTTTGCTGGGTCCTCATCTGTCGTTATCTTGTCATCGGCCTATAGGTGACAGTTGGTGCTCCCCTTATATTTGGTATTCTATATCTCAGCGAACGAGTCCGGAACGATACATGATGAGCGAATCTGAGGCGGAGGTATTCAGACGGGCTGATAAAGAACACCCAAATTAGGAGGGTCTGAGACGTGTTCAATATTATTATCCTCGGCATTGTGAGCCTTCTTACGGACGTGAGCACGGAGATGGTTTACCCGCTGCTCCCGATCTTTTTGACGACTCGCCTCGGTGCGAGCCCTGCCATAGTGGGCCTGATCGAGGGCATAGCGGAGAGTCTTGCGAGCCTCCTGAAGGTTTTTTCGGGCTATATATCGGATAGGTTCGGGAGGCGAAAACCCCTTGCCATTTTGGGGTACGGCTCCTCCACACTGGGCAAGATCGTCCTCTATCTTGCCGGGTCGTGGCCCATGGTCCTGGTGGCGAGGATCGTAGACAGGTTCGGCAAGGGCGTAAGAACCGCGCCCCGTGATGCCCTCATCGCCGATTCGTCGGACCCGGCTACGAGGGGGCGCGCGTATGGCCTTCACCGCACCCTCGATACCCTGGGTGCAGCCGCCGGAGTGCTCCTGGCATATTACTTTATGACGGTCTACAAGGGCGATTTCTCCAGGGTCTTCCTTTGGGCGATGGTCCCCGCTATCCTCGGGGTGTGCGCGTTATGCTTTGTGAGGGAGGTGCCCTCGAGACGGGGGGACGCGGGACAATCATTTCCCTCATTCAAGTGGTCAAAGCTGGACAGGCGCCTCAAGGGGTTTCTTGTTGTAGTTTTCCTCTTCGCCCTGGGTAACTCCTCAAATCAGTTTCTCTTGCTTCGCGCCAGGAATCTGGGCTTCACCCCTGCAAGTGTGCTCCTTATATACTTCGCATATAACGTGGCTTATTCCTTACTTTCATACCCCGCAGGACGCCTTTCGGATAAGATGGGACGGAAATCGCTCCTTGTTGCAGGCTACGCAACGTATGGCCTGGTATATGTCGGGTTTGCGCTCGCGAGCGCGCGCTGGCACATATGGGCCCTCTTTGTGGCATATGGGTTTTATATAGCGCTTACCGAAGGCGTGGAGAAGGCCCTGGTCGCGGATATCGCACCCGGTGAGCTCAGGGCAACGACGATAGGCCTCCATGCCACGCTGGTCGGTATAGGGCTCCTCCCTGCATCCCTCCTGGCGGGCCTCCTCTGGAACGCCTTTGGACCCCAAGCAACATTCTATTTCGGCGGGCTCATGGGGCTGCTGGCGGCCGTGGGGATATGGATCGTGGTATAAATTATTTTCCTCGGCCCGGCAGGAAAGCGCCTCTGAGTGTTGAATAAGGATTCTGATGAGGACATAAATGGACTCATCTCGGACATAAAAGGACACAGCTGGTGACTAACTCATATGGTGGAGTAAGGAGTAACTTACGTAAGTAACTCAATCAGTAACTTAACTATATCATAGCTGGCGCAGGCATAGCCGGCGCACGTATAGCCGGCGGAGGCGCGTTTATTTGGCGCGGTTATCGATTATGCCTGTCGGTTAAAACAAGGAGGCGTTGGAGTTGGTAAAGGCTATAGACGTATTGCCAGTATTCGAGAAGGGTGAGATTGAGCTGGGGAGGATTCCTAAATTCCTCTATGATCGTCATCTCCAGGATGAGATCCGGGCAGGTGAGCTCACCCCCCAGGATGCCATGACCATGCTCAAGGTCATGCTCATAATCCGCCACTTCGAGGACACGATCGTAAAGATGAAGGCGGGCAAGTTCAGCCCAAGGGAGGGCTTCAAGTTCATAGGGGCAACCCACCTGTCCATCGGCCAGGAGGCGGTCGCAGTTGGCGCCATGTCCGCTATAACCAGGCATGATTACATAACGAGCACGCACAGGGGCCATGGCCACTCGATCGCCAAGGGGTTTTTCGCGCTCCTCGAGATGAGCGATGAAGAACTCCGAAGCTTCATTAATGACGTAGGGGGCAGGGGAGTTCAAACGCCGGGAGCGACGTGCAGCTGCTGTGGAAACTCCAGGGCCACTCTCCTGCAGCAGGCCATCGAGGTTCACATTTACCGCACGTTTGCTGAGTTATTTGGCAAGGAAGATGGCTACTGCCGCGGCAGGGGTGGCGGCATGCACATAGCTGACTTCCACGTCGGCCACCTGGGAGCAAATGCCATCGTGGGCGGGAGTTCGGCTATCGCGACAGGCGCCGCGATCTCCATAGACAAGCAGGGCCAGAAGAAGGTAGTGCTCTGCCTGCTCGGTGACGGCGCGTTGAACAACGGCGTGGTCCTGGAATCCTTGAATATGGCGTGCATGTCCCAGTTTAAGCGAGGGACTCCCGTGGTTTATATTATAGAGAACAACCAGTACGGCATGACAGGCCAGGCCATTGGCGAGGTAACGGGGCTCGATTACCTGGCGCGTAGGGCTGCGGGCTTCAACCTTAAGAACATGAATGCCGAGGTCGTGTGCGGCATGGATGCCCTTGCGGTGCGCGACGCCGTGAAGAGGGCGAAGGGCAAGGCACTCTCCGGTGAGGGGCCGGTCCTTCTAGAATGCGTCACCTACCGCTATATGGGCCACTCACTAAGCGACGACGGGACCAAGTACAGGAGCCCCGAGGAGGTTGCGGCCTGGAAGGCTCAAGACGCGATAGAACGTTTCAAGCAGGAGCTTATCGATGCCGGTGTTGCAAGCGCAGAGCAGATCGCATCCCTTGAGAGAGAGGTTGAGACTCTGGTCAGGGAGGCGTCGATCAAGGCCGCGGCCGCCGAGGATCCTGATCCGAAGACGATCTACGAGGGGCTATGGGCTGACACTTCGAGCGAGAATCTCCCGGAAAGCTACAGGTCCGTGCACTATAACGCGGATAAGGTGCGCAGGTTCCCGCGCAACAAGGATGGAGAGATCCTTTATAGAAACGCCGTGTTCGAGGCGCTCATGGAGGAGATGATCCGGGATAAGAGGGTCGTTCTCTTCGGCGAGGATGTCGCGGCCTATGGAGGGGCGTTCCAGGTGACCCATGGGCTCTATGATATATTTGGAGAGGAGAGAGTCTACAACACCGCCATCTCGGAGGCTGCCATCGTGGGCTCGGCACTGGGAATGGCCATGACGGGGCTGCGGCCCGTGGCTGAGATAATGTATATCGACTTTATACTGCAGGCCATGGATCAGGTTGGCAACCAGGTGGCCAAGACCAGGTACATGTTCGCGGGCAAACCAAAGGCCCCGATGGTCATAAGGACTACAGTGGGCGGCGGTAAGGGTTATGCCGGCCAGCACTCCCAGAGCCTGGAGGCGGTGGTGACTCAATTCCCGGGCATAAAGGTCGTTGCTCCTTCCACCGCTTATGATGTCAAGGGGCTTCTTAAGACCGCAATACGTGATGATAATCCGGTGCTATTCATAGAGCACCAGCTCCTCTATACGGAGAAGGGGCGCGTCCCCGAGGAGGAATATACGATCCCGTTTGGCCAGGCGGTCATCCGGCGCGAGGGGACGGATATTACAATAGTAGCCTATTCATATATGGCGAGGGTTGCGGAGCGGGCAGCGGAGATCCTCGCCGGGCAGGGTATAAGCGTTGAGTTGGTAGACCCGAGGACGCTGGTGCCCCTTGATATTGATACGATCGTCAATTCCGTGAAGAAGACGGGACGGGCTATGGTGCTGTCGCAGGCTCCAAAGACGGGCTGCTTCGGCGAGCACATAGCATATGAGATACAGAACAGGGCCCTTGCACATCTTAAGGCGCCGGTGGAGGTTGTGGCAGCTCATGAGGTCCCGCCGCCAATGGCACGGACCCTTGAAGAGGAGCACACGCCGAGTCCTGAAAAGGTGGCGCGTGTGGCGCTCCGGATGCTCGGAAGGTAGGTCGGCAGGTAAGCTAGAAAGGTTGGTGTATTTAGACGTGTATAAGGTGTTGAAGGCCCCGGTGATTATAGCGGGGGCGGCCCGGACGCCAATCGGCCGTTTCAACGGGATTTTGGGGAAGCGTTCCGCGGTTGAGCTGGGGACTGCGGCCATCAGGGCGGCCGTTGAGCGGTCGCAGGTAGACCCTGGCATTATTGAACTCGTCGTGATGGGGAATGTAGTTTCGGCTGGTCTCGGCCAGGGCCCGGCCAAACAGGCATCGGATGCTGCGGGCCTGAACAAGACAACTGTCTGCAGGTCTGTAAACAGCGTTTGTGGTTCCGCGCTGGCAGCGATCGCCGACTGCGCGAATACTATAGAGCTCGGTATGGCCAGCGCCGCGGTGGCTGGCGGGATGGAGTCCTGCAGTACGAGCCCGTATTTGATAGATGCCATCAAGAAGGATGGTTCGCGGTTTCAGTGTAAGCTGGCGGGTTACAAGCTGATCCCGATGGAGCCGGATCTCGAGCGCAAGATCAAGACCCGGGAGGTCCAGACCAAGGAGTCCACGCGCTACGACGGACTTTACTGGCCGCCTGACAAGAAGTTTATGAAGGAGTACGCTGTCATTTATGCCAGCAAAATGGGTATAAAACCCGAGGAAGTAGATGAGGCCGCCGGGGGAAGCTATATAAAGGCCAGGAAGGCTACGGAAGAGGGGCGTTTCAAGGCCGAGATAGTGCCGGTTGACGGGTACGACGCGGATGACCTGGTGCCTGAAGATGTGCAGGCCCAGCTCCGCGAGGCGGGTAAAGGCGACCCTGCGTCTGCATATAATTCCTCAAACCCTGCGGACGGCGGGGCAGCCATTGTGATGCTCTCGGACGAGAAGGCGCGCGATCTCGGCATAAAGCCTGTGGCGTTGATTCACGGCTACTCCGTGGTGAATTGTGCTGCCGAGGACTTCCTGACGGCGCCGGTTGATGCCGTCAGAGAGCTGCGCGGTGCGCTCGCGAACGCGGGGCGCAGGTTTGAGCCGACGATAATAGAGGCCAACGAGGCCTTCGGCCTGCAAATACCGATATTTGAGAAGGAATTTGCGGGCATGAAGGTGAATGTTCATGGCGGGGCTGTAGCGCTGGGCCATCCGCTGGGCGCCAGCGGCTGCAGGCTTCTTGTTACGCTCCTCCATGCTATGAAGCAGTATGGCCACCGTTATGGGATAGTTACGATGTGCTTCGGCAGCGGCGGGGCCTACGCTGTCGCGGTCGAGGTCCCGGAATAGACCCACACGCCACGGTGCAGTGACACAGAGAATGAATGGAGGCGAAATAATGAATCCAAGGGATATTAAGTATTCCAAAGAGCATGTATGGGTGAAAGTAGATGGAACTACGGCAACGCTGGGTATTACCGACTATGCCCAGAACCAGCTGGGCGAGGTGCTCGCTGTCGAGCTCCCGCTCTTGGACTCCGAGGTGGAGAAGGGTGGCGAGCTTGGGTCGCTCGATTGCATGAAGACGGCCAGCACGGTGTATGCGCCGGTAAGCGGCAAGGTTACGAAGATCAACGAGGCTCTCATCGATGCCCCCGACACGGTGAATTCTGATCCTTACGGGGAGGGGTGGCTTGCCCAGGTGGAGTTGAACGACCTGGCTGAGTTGGACGACCTGATGAGCGCCGAGGAGTATGAGGCGTTCCTGGAGAGCTTGTAGCATTGTGGGGGATGAGAACTGGCCGGGATGGCATAAGGGGGAGCGGGAAGTGAAATCATCTGTTCAGTTTGGTGCCGGCAAAATAGGCCGGGGCCTGGTTGGGCGTCTTTTTATCCAGTCGGGCTACGACGTGCTCTTTGTGGATGCCAATAAAGAGCTGGTAGATGCCCTCAACAAGAAGAGGGCCTACATGGTAAAGACCATAGGGGATGACCCACACGTCTATCACGTTGAGGGTTTCCGGGCGATCGATGTGGATCACAGGGATGAGATTGCCCGGGCTGTCGCTGCAGCCGACATCGTGACGACCTCTGTCGGGCCCACGGCTGTTAAGGCTGTGGTCCCGCTAATTCGTGAGGGCCTTGAGCTGCGCGCAAGGGGTGCAAACCGGGGACCTATGAATATCGTCGCCTGCGAGAACATCCCGAAGGCCTCCTCGGTGTTGAAGGGCTATATCCTTGAGGGGTGCTCGCCTGAATGCAGGCGTTTCGTCGATGAAAACGTGGGGTTTCCCGAGGCGCAGATCGGGACGATCGCTCCGACGATCTTGCAGCCCATTGAGGGCGAGGATCCTTTAACGGTCTTCACCGAATCCAATGAGGAATTTTACATTCACAAGCTAGGCCTTGTGGGCGGAGTCCCGGACGTGAGGGGCATCCATTTTGTGGATGATATCGATGCCTATGTGGAGCGCAAGGTCTTTATCGTTAACACGGGGCATGCGGTGGCGGCCTATACGGGATATTTGAAGGGCTATGAATTTATCCATGAGTCGATGCGTGACCCCGAGACGAGGGCTATCGTTGAGGGGGCTCTTGACGAAACGAGCAGGCTCCTCGTCGCGCAGCACGGCTTTGATGCTGAGGAGCAGAGGGTCTACACTGCGCGCGCCCTCCGGCGGTTCGCCAACTCTGACATGAAGGACCCCATATCGAGGCTGGGCCGGGAACCCCTTCGCAAGCTGGGGCCGAGCGACAGGCTCGTGCGGCCGGCCAGGATGGCAATGAAATTCGGGATCGTCCCGGATGATATTGCGACCGGCATCGCCGCTGCGCTTTTCTACGACGCTCCGTCTGACGCCCAGGCGGTCGAGCTGGCGAGGAAGGTCGCTGATATGGGGATTGAAGGGGTCCTCAAAGAGGTCAGCGGGATTTCCATGGACGAGGAGCTGGGTAGGCTTGTTGCTGCAGGCTTAGAGAAGGTCCGCGCCATGCGCCATGTGCAAGCATAGGGAAGATTCGCGCAATGCGCAGGTTTAGAGAAGATCCGTAATGCGTAAAAGGAAGAACTGCCCGGCTGCCGGCCAGTACTACCAGCAGCGGTGTCACCAGCACCATATTGTCAGTATTAAACCAGTATTAAAGATTAGACCGGGGGAGGAATAGATTATAATGAGGGCCGCTGTCATAACAGATATGGGCAAGGTTGAGGTTAGGGAGGTCCCGAAGCCGTCCATAGAGGATGGCGGGTTGTTGCTCAGGGTCGAGGCGTGCGCTATCTGTGGCACGGACGTGAGGATCTTCAATTTTGGCCACAGTAAGGTCAAATTCCCATGGACCACGGGCCATGAGTTCGCCGGAGTTGTGGAGGATATAAAAGGCCTTCCCGATGTGGACCTCAAGGTTGGCGATCGTGTCAATGTGGATCCCACCGATGGATGCGGGAAATGCGAGTATTGCAAGGCCGGCCGGGCGAGCCTGTGCCCCGAGACAAAGGCTATAGGCTACTATTACCCTGGCGCCTTTGCACAATATATCGCCATCCCGCCGTCGATAGTCAGGGCGGGCGGGGTGTATAAGATCCCGAACGACCTGAGTTTCCCTGAAGCGGCCGTGACCGAGCCGGTGGCGGCGGCGATCAACGGGCATGAAAACCTCAATATAAAGCTCGGCGACACCGTTGCCATTATAGGCGCGGGACCACTCGGATACATTCACTCAATCATCTCAAAGCTGGAGGGCGCCGCTAAGGTTATCATCATGGATGTGGTGGATGACCGATTGAAGTTCGCCTCGGAGTTCGGTGTTAATCTTGCGTTCAATTCCAGTAAGGTCGACCCTGTAGAGGCCGTTCGCGAGGCAACCGGTGGCGCCGGAGCCGACGTGGCCATTGTTGCGTGCTCTGTCACGCAGGTTATCGAGCAGGCTATGAGGATGGTCAAGAAGCGCGGCCGCGTGTTGCTGTTTGCCGGTTTCCCCAAGGATCGCAGCAAGGTCGAGATGGATGTCAACCTCATCCATTACAGTGAGATCGGGGTATTCGGGTCATTTGGGGCCCCCAGGGCGGCGTACGATACGGCGCACAAGCTCGTGGCGAGCGGCGCGTTCCCTGCGAAGAAGTTTGTCACCGCCACGCTCCCGCTCGACCGGATAGCTGAGGGCTTCGCCATGGCCAAGGCCGGGCAGGGCCTGCGGATCGTCATACAGCCGTGGGCATAGCGGTGCTAAAATGCTCGCTGCATACGTAGCATAAGACTACCATACGCTACCAGGTGTTGGCTGGGCGTGCGTGCTTCGCAAGGTATCCTGGGAGAGGTGAGCAAGTAGCCTGCTCGCTCAGGAGACGCGGGCCGTAGCTGTCATGCGCGAGGCCAGTTAGCTCAGTCCGGCAGGCGAAAGGAGGGCGTCTGCATGGCACGCGCCACACGGCGCATTGCCGCGGGACCGGACTGAGCAACGAAGCCGAGCGCTAGGACAGCTACGGCCCGGCCGCTGAAGTCCGGAGAGTTGTTATATGCTGCGTCAGGCTGTTACTGCGTCAGGCTGTTACAAAAGTGAGCGATGCATGAAATAGCTGGCAGTGCATGAAAGGCGGTAGGCAGGATGCATATAAAGGTCATAGCCTGTGATGTGCTCAACCGTGAGATTTCCATGCTTAGCAGCCAGTCGAGGCATTTCGTGGATGTCAGGTTCTTGCCCCAGGGGCTTCACAATGAGCCCGACAAATTGAGAAGGGCGCTGCAGGATGAAATTGATGCGGCTAATAAGGGCTATAAACTCAATTATCTGGAAAAGGCCAGCATGAGGGATTTTCACCTCTTCGAGTACGACCTCATAGTTCTCGGCTACGGCCTGTGCAGCAACGGCATCGTCGGGCTCTCCAGCGAAAAGGTTCCACTTGTGATCCCAAGGGCGCACGACTGTATTACATTGTTACTGGGGTCAAAGGAGAGATACAAGGAATATTTCGACTCCCACCGGGGGGTTTACTGGTACTCGGCGGGCTGGATCGAGAGGACTCTCCAGCCGGGAGAGGAGAGGTACAGGAGGATATATGATAGGTACGTGGAGATGTACGGCAAGGATAACGCCGATTATCTTATGCAAATGGAGCAGGGCTGGTTTAAGGAATACAACTATGCTACTTATATAGACTGGGGCTTCCCGCGGTCGGATTTTTACAGGACATATACCATGGAATGCGCGAAGTTCCTCGGGTGGAATTATGACGAGATCCCAGGGGACCGGACCTTGCTCGAGAAACTCGTTAACGGGGAGTTTGATGAGGATAAGGTGTTGGTTGTCCACCCGGGCAAGACAGTTTGCGCCAGTTTTGATGATTCTATTATCTGCGCAGAGGATGCAGAAGGATATCGAGGAAACGAGGGGTGATAATTCGGATTGACTGAATCTAAGACTTATCCGCTAAGACCGTCTTCCGAATTCATCAAGCGCCTCGAGGTAGATTTCTATATTCTCGACGGGCACATTGGAGGGTATGTGATTGCCAACGGCAAAGAAATACCCGGGACAATCCCTGCCTATATCAGCGCAACGCTTCACCTCAGCCCTGATCTCCTCCTTAGTCCCGCTGGTGAGTATGCGGCAGTCAATATTGCCCACCATCACCTTTGACTTGCCGTATTTCTCCGCGATACGCTCCAGGGAAGTGATAGGTTCAAAGATGAAGCCGTCGGCCCCCGCCCTGACGATGTCGTCCACGAATGCGTCGAAATTGCCGTCGGAGCAATAGAGCACCTTGATCCCTGCTTCCTTCAGCGGGGCCCACAACTTTTCATACCTGGGGAAAATATACTTCCGGTACCAGTCGGGGTGGAAGACAGGGCCGGAGCTCCATACGATGTCATCATGGCAGATGTAAGCCTTGATGCCCGTCTTTGTCCACGCCTTCACCTCGGCCAGGGAGATCTCGTAAAACCCCTCCAGTACCCTGTCGAAGCGTTCATAATCCGCCCCGGCACCGGCGAGAAACATCTCCCATCCAAAGGTCCGTATGCAGGCACTGAATAGCGTGTGGTACCGCCCGCCCGTGTAGACCATGGAATCATAGAGCGCCTGATTTTCCATATAATGTTGCTGGAATATTTTAGCGGTGATATCTACGTCCGGGATCCCGTACTCAGCCACGGGGTCGAAATTCAAAACCTCTTCAACGGTTTTGAAGGGGCAGTAGACCTCATAGTCCGGGCCCTGGTTCTCGTGAAAGTAGGCCCTTCCCATTTTCGTAATGCGACCCCGGGTGATTGGACGTTCGAATATATTCCAGAAAAGGTCGTAATCCATGACCTTTGCAATCGCGGCGTTGGCGAGCCGGAATTCGTCCGGGTCATCCGGGTTCAGGTCAAACCCCGTCTTGAGCCGGACATATCCAGGATGATCCAGGTACTCGGTGTGAGGTATTTTCTCGGTCATCTCGAGGTTCAGGGCTTTAAGCCCTCTCTCATAGCTCATAGCTGTTCCCCCTTTCCCATGTTTGCTGGGCAGGCGCGCCTCTAGGCAAAATCCTCCGCCACCTGAGCGGCCATCTCGGTCCATTCCCACAGGCGCTGCGGCTGGTAGCGGACTGTGCTGATATCCTTCATAATAACCTCCACCACGCAGCCTCTTGTCTTTTCCAGGGCGCTCACCAGCTGTGCGCGGGCCGCCTCGGGATCCCACGCATCCGTCGCAAAGATTGCAGGGCTGGGTTTATATGAAAACACATACTTGTTCCCTATGTTGGCAG
Organism: Bacillota bacterium; assembly: GCA_012839815.1. GTDB lineage: Bacteria > Bacillota > SHA-98 > Ch115 > JABLXJ01 > JABLXL01. The sequence continues at coordinate 14,250 of DUMQ01000071.1, forward strand.
CTCCTTCTTCTACATTCACCCAGGGGCTCATGGATATCTTTCTTAGATTCGGTATCTGCTTGAGTATACCTATTTTCTTATGGAGCGGCTCACAACAGCCGTAATAGTTCAGTCCAAACCTCTTCAACCACCGGATCTCATACTTGAGGGCAAATTCCTCATGCATCTCCGGGGAAACCTCGGAGAATATCTGGGCTGCAGCGCACCCCCACAGGTCGGCCGCTCTGATGCGGGCCGGATCATAGCCGGGCTGGGGTAACTCGTCTGTATAACCGTAGCCGCCGGAGCCTATGCGGGTATTGTTGTTGTTCAGTGACAGGAGGTTCAGTTCCTCATACTGGTCCAAGCGGCGAAGGTAGGCCTCTACCAGCCGGTCCATAGCCTTGTGGACCAGTTCCGGGCGCAATACAAGGTCCGTCATGGCCTCCTGCACCCCCCACCACCGGATCAATTCATCCCACGGCGCAAACCAGAAACCGGGCGCGCCCCGTTTCTCCACCGTGAGGATGCCATCGAAGATATTAACCATCTGCTGGTAATTGTGTTCGGTCGCCTCCGTATCATAGACGACCTCGGGCATCTTTATCTTCTCGATATCCTTTTCTTCTTGTATTTGAGGGTGAAAATGCCGCGAGATGATGGAACTCTTCTCGTCGGTCCTTACGATATCCACATCCTCGGAGATCCCGAAACCGGTATCATAGATGACGAGGGGGCAGTAAATCTTCGGCTCCACGACCATATCCCCCCTCATATGCTCCCACTGGTAGATCGTCTGTCGGAGCCCCGTCTCCAGCATGCGGCAAAACTCATCCTCGGTCTTGAGCTCCAGTTCGCCATTTACATCCATCTCATGCCACGGGATCTCGTCGATCCAGATCATGGGCTTGACCCTTTCAAGCCCGTTGAGCCGCTTCCACATCCCGGCCTTCACCTGCTGAACGGGGAGGGCCGCTATCTCCGCCACCTTCTCGGCAAGCTCTCTCAGGATTTGCTTATCCTTTTTCGATATTACTTTGGATACCACCACCGGCATTGATACCTCCACCGTCATGGCGTCATTTGAGTACTCGTCATTTGAGCACCCCAGCGTCAGTCATTCCCTTGGTTACCTGCCTTCAGGCCGTTTTTCGCTGCCCTAAACTATCGTAATGCCCGTATTCATATGCCGTCCGGTACATGGTGATAATGTTTTCAAGGGGGATCTCAGGCAAGAGGTTCTGGCTTGAGTTTAAAATAAACCCCCCGCCCGGGGCAATTTTGCATATCCGGTCAATAACTTCTCGCTTCACATCCTCGGGCGTCCCGTATGGTAAGGTCTGTTGGGTATCTATGGAGCCTCTAAAGGTTAGCACCGATCCATACTCTTGTTTTAGCTCCTCGATATTCATTCCCCGTGCCCGCACCTGGATGGGATCCAAACCATCCAGCCCCATTTCTATAAGATCCGGGATTAGGTCGCGGACACTTCCACAGGAGTGTAACATCACTTTGTGTCCTGCATTGTAGCGGAGGTGCGTGAGGGTTTCGGAGCAAACATCGCTGGAGGTTACGAGCCCGGCACTATGCTCCAACAACTCACCCCATTTGCGGGCGACCTCCTCATGATGTGGATCCTTCTTAGCGATCAGGGAAATCCATGCTGAGGTATCAACGAAGACCATCATCCATCAATCTCTCCAATTCCTTGGCTCTTTAGATAGATTTTTTGTAAAAAAAGAGAAGAGATGGTGTCATATGAGGTAGGAGCACTACCCTAACCTTAGAACCTGCCCCGGGTAGATCAAATCTGGATTTTTAATATCGTTTAGCCTCGCCAGGGTCTCCACTGTCGTCCCAAACTGTATCGCGATCTTCCACAGGGTATCTCCGGGCTGCACAGTGTAGGTCCTGGAGACCTGGGTGCCGCCGCTATCATCAGCCCCCCCTGAGGGCTCGTTTGAGTCCTTGGGGGCCGGCTTCCCCGTCCCCGGATTGGCACCAGCACCTGCATTCCCACCTGCGCCCGCTCCAACGCCAGCTCCGGCTCCCGCGCTCGTGTTTTGACGCCCGGTCCCACTAGCTCCGCCTGATCCTGGCCATGTCTCCACGGCCCCCTGGATCACTATGACGGGTGTCCCCACCTGGACCATGTCATACAATTCCTCAACATTCTCGTTATACATCCTCACGCACCCGTTGGATACCTCCTGGCCGATCAACTCGGGGTGGTTTGTGCCGTGTATCCCGTGCATCTCGTATGTAAAGGCCATCCACCTAGTGCCAAGCATGCCTCCGGGGTTCATGACCTTTTCAAGAACCCTGAAGCTGCCGAGGGGCGTTGGGGTCGAGGGTTTGCCAACGGCGACGGGATATTTGCGTATGAGGGCATTGCCTTCGAAAAGCCCGAGGGAGTGTTCGGTCAAGCTTATGACGATGGTTCGTTTCGCGGCATCCTCACGTGCCTTCCCCTCCACCCGCGTATCCGACTCGCGCGCCTCCAGGCCTCGAAGCATCGACCCGCCCGGCTCCGGGCCCATCACGCCCTCAGGGTAGTCCCCGGGGTCTGTGAGCTCGAAGAGCTTCCTCCAGGTGGCCGGGTCCAGCACGCATGTCACCTCGAGCCCGTTAGCCTCCTGAAAATTCTTGACCGCCTCGTAGGTCCTGGAGCCGAAATGCCCGCGGGTCTGGCCGGCATCGA
>DUMQ01000072.1 GCA_012839815.1 Bacillota bacterium
GGCCCTCGCGCCAAATTTCAACGGAGGCGCGCCGCAAGCGCGCCGTCCCCGGAACGCAAGCACCGGAATCCCCCTGTGACGTGCTGGTAAACAGGCACAAATTAAGGAACCTACACCCAGTCGAGCAGGCCGCTCCTTAATCTCCGGCCGAGGGCTATTGGGCCGGAGATCAAGGCCGCCTAGCGGAGGGATGCGAGACACCCTACGCGGGTGGCAAAAAGGCCAGAGATTTTTGCGCACTAACTTAAATCCCTGATGAGCAAGGGCTACATGAATTTTAGAAGAGCAGGGATCAACGTAGGAACCAGAGGTCGTGGAGGGAGTCTGGTCGCGTGGAGAGAGTCAGGATTGATGTCGAAAGATGCAAGGGTTGCGGGTTGTGCAAGGAGTTCTGTCCCAAGGGGATCATCAGCCTAGCGGGGTATTTTAATCGTATGGGCTATCATCCAGCCACGGTGAGCGACCAGGAGAAGTGTACAAGCTGCGCAGCGTGCGCCAGGATGTGCCCGGATGTTGCCATAGAGGTGTATAGGTAGGGGGGGCAGCGAGTTGGCTGGTGGGTTAGCTAATAAGGCGTCGACTGATAAGGTCTTGATGAAGGGAAATGAAGCCATTGCTGAGGCCGCCATAAGGGGCGGCTGCAGGTTTTTTTTCGGGTATCCTATCACGCCTCAAAATGAGATACCTGAGTACATGTCCAGGAGGCTTCCCGAGGTGGGTGGCGTCTATCTCCAGGCCGAGAGCGAAGTTGCCGCCATCAACATGGTTTATGGGGCGGCGGCTGCGGGCGCGCGGGTTATGACATCGTCTTCAAGCCCGGGGATCAGCCTGAAACAGGAGGGCCTTTCATATATAGCAGCCTGTGAACTCCCGTGCGTCGTGGTCAATATGATGCGCGGCGGCCCCGGGCTTGGGGGAATCCAGCCGTCCCAGTCCGATTACTTCCAGGCGACAAAGGGCGGTGGGCACGGGGATTATCACCTGATAGTCTTTGGCCCGGCGTCTGTCCAAGAAGCGGCCGATATCACCTGCGAGGCATTCAGTATCGCAGACTACTACAGAAATCCCGTTATGATCCTCGGGGATGGGGCGCTTGGGCAGATGATGGAGCCTGTTGAGTTCAGGCCGGTGGAGGAGCCGGAGCTGCCCCCGAAAACATGGGCTACTACGGGGGCGAGAGGCCGGCGCCCTAATATTATCACCTCGCTCGAGCTCGAGCCGGCCCTGCTCGAGGAGCTCAATCGACGCCTCGCCGCCAAGTATGAGAAGATCAAGAGGGAACTGGTTCGTTTCGATACATACAAGCTTGAGGATGCTCACTGGGCTATAGTCGCCTACGGGATGATGGCAAGGGTGGCGCGGGCTGCTGTCGACAAGGCGCGGGCGCGAGGGATTAGGGCGGGGCTTTTTCGTCCAATAAGCCTGTTTCCCTTCCCATATGACTCGCTGGCGAGGGTGGCGGAACAGGTTCGGGCGTTCCTGACGGTTGAGATGAGCATGGGGCAGATGGTGGAGGATGTAAAGCTGGCCGTCCTGGGCAAGCGCCCCGTTCATTTCTACGGGCGGACGGGGGGTGTAGTGCCAACGGCCCAGGAGATACTCCAGGCGCTGGAGAGGATCATTCAAAATGAGGCCCCGCAAAATGCAAATGGGGCCTGGCAAAAGGAGGGAGACGCCGGTGCAGAAGGTTTTTGGGCGACCGGAGGCTTTAACTGAGGCCCCGACGCATTATTGCCCGGGGTGCACGCATGGTATAGTTCACCGCATCTTGGCCGAGGTCATAGACGAGCTTGGCGTGAGGGAGCGGACGGTGGGCGTTGTGCCGGTCGGCTGCGCCGTATTTGCCTACTACTACTTTAATTGCGATATGATCGAGGCGTCACACGGGCGCGCCCCCGCCGTGGCGACCGGGGTCAAGCGGGTCCTCCCGGGCAATGTCGTATTTTCTTACCAGGGTGACGGGGACCTCGCCTCGATAGGGACCGCGGAGATCGTTCACGCCGCCGCGAGGGGGGAAAACATCACCGTGATCTTCATAAACAACGCGATCTATGGGATGACCGGCGGCCAGATGGCGCCGACGACCCTGCCGGGGCAGAAAACCACAACATCGCCATCCGGCCGTGATACAGCCAGAGCTGGCTATCCCATAAGGGTTTGCGAGATGCTTTCAACGCTTGATGGCGCGAGCTACATTGCGCGCGTGAGTTGCACGAGCCCGGCAAATGTTGCCAGGGCAAAGCGCGCCGTGAAAAGGGCCTTCGAGGTCCAGCTATCGGGGAGCGGCTTCAGCCTGGTGGAGTTCCTCTCGAGCTGCCCCACCAACTGGGGGATGACTCCTATCGACGCGCTAAGGTGGATTGACGAGAAGATGTCCGCCTACTACCCGCTGGGGGAGTACAAAGTTCCGGAGGGGGCGAGGCAGGGTGCTTGAGGAAGTGATAATCGCAGGGTTTGGCGGGCAAGGCGTGATGGTCATGGGATATCTCCTGGCGTATGCCGCGATGAGAGAGGGGAAAAACGTGTCCTGGATTCCTTCGTATGGCCCCGAGATGCGCGGCGGCACTGCCAACTGCAGCGTAGTCATCTCACGGGACTCGGAGGTTGCCTCGCCGATCGTGAGCGAGCCCACAACCCTGATAGCGATGAATCGGCCCTCACTCGATAAATTTGAGAGAATGCTGGTGCCGGGCGGCCTCCTGGTCGTAAATGCCTCTCTTGTGGACAGGGAGCCAGAGCGGCGCGATATCGATATATTGAAGGTTCCTGCCAACGACATTGCCAACGAACTGGGGAATATGCGCGTCGCCAATATGGTTGTACTAGGCGCCTTCGTGGCCCGGAGGGGCTGCGTTGAGCCTGCATCGGTAATCGGGTCCCTCGAGAAGGTCCTGCCCCCTCACCACCACGACCTCATACCCTTGAATGAGGAGGCTTTTGCAAGGGGAGCCGGGCTCGCCTCTCTTCGCCCGTCCATGCAACCATAATCTTTGCCGGCCTGCGCGAGTCGCGGCCGGCGGTGGCAAATATGTAAGTATCTTGGTCACTGAACGAGCAGGCTACTTACCCACTATCCCTTACCAGGCGTTCATCGCGCGTGAGCGGCTGCATGATCCCTATGTGGCCGCCTATAGTGTCGATCTTTTTGCCCTCAACCAGGATTTGAACGCTCTTTATTTCTGGAAACTGGGTGAGGGTATTCACTATCGAATAGACCATCAATTCCTCGGTGCGGCTCCCGCCGGGGAAACGGGTTTGTATCTCCCTGCTGAAGTCTGCGTAGGCCGTATGGTCCTTTATGCTCACTCCGAGCACCCTTGTCTCGCTCGGGAGGAGTCTCTCCAGCTTGCTTCGTGGCGATGGTCCACGGACGAGTTCCTCCAAGGCCCTTCTGGCTATCACGGGGAGACCGGCACCCATCCCCTCTATGTCGCGTGTTTCGGTGCCGAGATAGAACTCCGTAGGGGTGCTTTGCGCAAAGTACAATACGACCTTCTTTGCAGCCAGGGACTTTAACCTCTCGTCAAGCCGTTTCGCGGTTTCGGTGGCCGCCCTGGTCTCCCGCTCAAGTTTATCTACGGTCTCTCTCAATGTTGTCAATTCGCTTTGGACTCTCCCGAGCCTGGCAAGGGCGTAGCCTGCAATAACAAGGGAGGCCAAAATCAGCAGCAATAACGCTCTATAGCCTTTCATACGTGTACTCACCTCTCTTGGGATCATGGGTTTCTCAACCAGTAGCCGGGCGTTTTCAAGGTTTTCACAGGAGTAGGGTAACCTGGTGTGGGCAATCTATGCAGGAGAAATCGGGTTTATATGGAATTACGGGAAGGGGTGAAGACCGTGATTCGCATGCGTACCGGCGTAGTCAAGGCCATCACTGGGAATTATAATGGAGTTACAGAAGCTGTAGTTGAGGTCGAAGGACTTCAAGAGCCCGCCGTCAACTATGACTTCCTGACAGGGCCCATCAAACCAGGGAATTGTGTCATTCTCAACACCACGGCCACCAGGCTTGCCCTCGGGAGCGGCGGGTATCATTTTGTCATGTATGTGCTTGGTAACGAAAGTCTTGACCCACCTCCTCCTGGACATATTATAAAGCTTCGCTACACGCCGTGGCAAGTGAAGTGCCTATCAGCCGAGGAGGAAACAAGTCCCATCCGCAGGCGGCTTGAAGAGTTTGAAGGACTCGATGCCATGCCGGTTGTTGTTGCAGAACTCCATAGCATGCTGCCGGCGGCGTGCGCCGGCGTAAGGGCTGCGAGCGCCCGGGAGCTGAAGATCGCCTATTTGATGACCGACGGTGGAGCCCTGCCCATAGCCTACAGCAAGCTCGTCAAAGTCCTGAAGGATTCCGGCTTCCTCTGGGTGACGATCACTGTCGGCAACGCCTTTGGCGGTGACTACGAGGCGATAAACATTTACTCCGGCCTGGCCATCGCCAAAACGGTTGGCGCTGATGTGGCTATAGTTGCAATGGGGCCAGGCATCGCAGGTACGGGCACGAAATATGGTTTCAGTGGGATAGAGCAGGGCCAGGCAGTAAATGCCGTGAACAGCCTCGGCGGGACGCCTGTTTTCATCCCCCGCATAAGCTTCGCGGATCCACGTCCACGGCACCGGGGCCTCAGCCATCATAGCTTGACAAATCTTCGCGAGGTGGCTGTAACACCGGCTATAGTATGCTTGCCGGATCTCCCTCGCGAGAGGTGGCTGGTGCTGCGTTCCCAGCTTGACGACGAGGTCATCAAGAAGAGGCATGTAATCGTCACTGAGGACGGGGTCCCGGGGGTGAACCTCCTCAAGGAGGAGGGGGTCCCCGCTACGACAATGGGCCGGGGTCTTGATGATGACCCCGAATTCTTCCTTGCCGCAGCAGCCGCAGGGAGCTTCGCCGCCAGGGTGGTTACGGGTTGCCGGTTTCGCCTCCTTGGCGGAGAAAGGCCTTGAGCGTCCCTCCAGGAGGTGATGATAGCAGGTGCTGGAGGATCGTTCTTACATCACCGGCCCGTCCTATCGCATAGAGGGCATCTTCTTTGAATATCAGTTTGACCACGGGCAGAGACAAGGGGCACACCGTGGACCGCATCGGTAGCATCATCCTTTCTAAGAGGGTTTTGAGCCCTATGCTTCGAACTTACACTTAGCCGCGTCGGCCTGGCGGAGGGATGCGAGACACCCCGGCCAGTGTGCGGCACTCACTGTGCGGCACTGGTAGCTGTCACCTGCGAAAGGTCTGGGTATTTTTGTGCACTAACTTAGGGTGGCTATATGTGCACTATTATATGCAGTACAGGTAGGGTTTATACGTGGCACCATAGGTTTCATGGAGGGATGCGGCGCAATGGATGATAATATCCTATTCGAACAGGTAAAAAGCACCAGCCCGATTTTTGCGGGCAAGATTCTCAAACTCAGGGTCGACACGGTGAAATTGCCAAATGGCAGGGAGGCTACGCGGGAGGTGATCGAACACGCCCCCGCCGTTGCCATCGTCCCCATTACCGATGACGGGCAGGTGGTGTTTGTGCGCCAGTATCGCTACCCCGTTGGTGAGGTGCTTCTCGAGGTGCCCGCGGGAAAGCTGGACGATGGCGAGCTCCCTCACGAGTGCGCCTCGAGAGAGCTCGAGGAGGAAACGGGATTCACGGCACGCAGCATGGAGGAGGTTGGGGCTTTTTATACAACCCCCGGATTCTCCAATGAATTGATGCATCTCTTTATTGCGCGGGGTCTTTCGCGTCATGCCCCCAGGCCGGATGAGGACGAATTTATCAGTACCGAACTCATCCCCATTGAGCGCGCGCTCGACATGGCCAAATCGGGCCAGATCCGCGACGCCAAGACCCTGGCGGGCCTTTTGATGCTGGGTTGCATGCGGGATCATGTGCCCGGCTCCGCACAAAACCAGAGGTAATAACCGTTGCCCGTCCAACATAAACATGTAGAGAGCCGAACCCCGGAGCGACGAGTTGTAGTACAAGGGGAGGTTGGACATGTTCCTTGCTGGCGGGCTATCCGATGTTATTAACATGCACTTTCGTACATACGTGCGCGTCTATGTCCTGGCCATCCTCATATTCATCATAGGTGTGGTCTTCGGCTCCCTCGCGATAAGAATCCTGACCCCGGCGCAGAAGACCGAGCTCGCCCAGTATCTGACGGGGTTTTGCAGGAGCTTCGGCAGCGTTAGCCCCGTGACCAGGGCCGTTACCGCAAGGGACTCCTTTGCCGGGAACATAAAGACGTTGCTTATCGCGTGGTTGCTTGGGTTATCCGTCATAGGCGCGCCGCTCATACTCGTGATCATTTTCATGCGGGGGTTCATGATGGGCTTCACCGTGGGTTTTTTCGTCAGCGAATTGATGGTCAAGGGGGTACTGTTCTCACTCGCTGCTGTATTCCCGCACAGCATCATCGCTGTTCCCGCCATAATTATAGGGTGCACGGGAGGTATGGTGTTCGCCTCCTCGCTGGTGAGGGATCATTTTTCAAGCGGACGGGTTGGCTTACGTGCCCTCTTTGCCACCCTCACCGCGTTTGTCGTTTCCACGGTGACCCTCATCCTTGTCGCGGCCCTGGTCGAAGCCTATATCACACCGGTTTTCATTGCCGTGGCGACGAAATACCTTCTTTAACTTTTCGAATACACCTACCATTTGGAGGAATTCTAGTTTATGTATAGAAGTTAATGAAGAAGTTAATAATCTTCCATCCGGAGGGGTGGAATCTTTGAGTGCTCTTATCAAGGAGTTCCTCGCCTACCTGGCGGTCGAGAGGGGGCTCGCCGGCAACACGCTCGAGTCGTATGGTCGAGATCTCCGGCAGTTCCTCGAGTTTATCCAGGAGTGCAAGGGCATCGCCCCCGAGGAGGCTACGCAAGCCACGGTCGTGTCCTACCTTGCTGAGCTTCGCCTTCGCGGGCGCGCGCCTGCGACGGTTTCAAGGACCCTCGCCGCCCTCAAGTCTTTTTATCAATACCTGGTCAGGGAACACGGATTGACGCGGGACCCCACAAGCAACCTCGAGTCCCCGCGCCAGGAGAAGAGGTTGCCGCGCGTCCTGACGGTCCAGGAGGTTACGGCGCTTTTGAATGCCCCCGTGCCCCGTGATGCAGCCGGCATCCGGGACAAGGCCATGCTCGAGCTACTCTACGCCACGGGAATAAGAGTATCGGAGCTGGTTAACCTCAAGATCGAGGATGTGAATCTCACTCTGGGCTACATCCGCTGTTTTGGCAAGGGCTCCAAGGAGAGGATCGTGCCGCTTGGCCGGATTGCCGCAGAGTGCACTGAGCGGTATATCAGGGATGGGAGGAGCAAGTTGTCGAAGCACGACAGCGGTTCATGGTTATTCTTGAATCAACATGGCCACAGGCTCACGCGACAGGGTTTCTGGAAGATATTGAAGAAGTATGCGGCGCAAATCGGGATAAAGAAGGAGATAACACCACATACGCTGCGTCATTCCTTCGCCACGCACCTGCTGGAGCGGGGTGCGGACTTGAGGTCAGTCCAGGAGATGCTGGGACACGCTGATATATCCACGACCCAGATTTATACACACCTGACCAAGGGTAAGCTAAAAGAGGTATATAACAAGACGCACCCGAGAGCATAGCCCGGGGGCGTAGTGCGCTTTCCGGGCGGTAACGGGTTCAAGGAGCTGAGCAAGACTGGAGAACCAGGTGATTTCCCGCGTTGTGCTCATCGTCCTCGATGGTGCAGGTATAGGGGAGCTGCCCGATGCAGCCAGGTACGGGGATGAGGGCAGCAACACCATAGTTAACACGGCGAAGGCCGCTGGCGGCCTCGAACTTCCACATCTTCAATCGATGGGGCTCGGTAATATTGGATCGGAGCTCGTTGGAAGCGACATTCCAGGGGTGGTTCCTGCCAGCCCGCCCCGGGCTGCATATGGCAGGATGGCCGAGCGATCGCCAGGTAAGGATACGGTGACCGGTCACTGGGAGATCGCCGGGGTAACCCTGGACAGGCCGTTTCCTGTCTACCCACGAGGCTTCCCCCCCGAAGTCATAGAGCCCTTTGAACGCGCTATAGGCAGGAGGGTGCTCGGCAACAAGGCGGCATCGGGCACCGAGATAATCAAGGAGCTAGGCGAAGAGCATATGGTCACAGGGAGGCCGATCGTTTATACATCGGCGGATAGTGTCTTTCAAATCGCCTGCCACGAGGATGTCGTCCCCGTAGAGGAGCTCTACCGGATGTGTGAGATCGCGCGGCGACTGCTTACCGGCGAACACGGTGTGGGGAGGGTGATAGCACGCCCATTCACCGGCGGGCCCGGCAATTTCCGGAGGACCGAGAGGCGGAGGGATTATTCCATAGCCCCTCCGAGGAAAACCCTTTTAGATTTCGCCTCCGAGCAGGGCCTGGATGTCATCGCGGTGGGTAAGATCGAGGATGTCTTTTCGAGGAGGGGCATAACCAAATCCTTGCATACAACGAATAACCATGATACCCTCGACGCCATTGCAGGCTTTCTCTCCGACAAGTGGCGCGGTATCCTCTTCGCAAACTGTATAGATTTCGATATGCTCTATGGACATAGAAACGACGCACCTGGCTTCGCTCGCGCCCTTGAGGAAGTTGATGCGAGAGTCGGGGAGCTTGCGGCGAAACTCGGTGACACCGACGTGCTGGTTATAACCGCCGATCATGGCTGTGATCCCACCACCCCGAGCACGGACCATTCAAGGGAGCATGTCCCACTGCTCATCTACGGCAAGGCCATTCGACCAGGCGTATCGGTGGGGACTCGCGCGACCTTTGCTGACCTCGGTGCTACCATAGCCGCCATGCTGGGGGTAACAGCAGCCATAGACGGGACGAGCTTTTGGGAGATTTTAGCGCTACGATAGAGCCATGCACCTACCCGGCCCGGGCATATTCATGTCGTCCCCGGAATATCTTTTTTAGAGAAAATGGGAGAGGGGGACGACGCTGTGTTCAGGAGGTTCTTTGCTATTCCTTGCCCCGGTAGGAACGTGGCATGGATTGTCTATTTGCTGTGTGTCTTAACATGTGCTGGCATCATTTCAGCGACGTCAACGCCTGTAGGTTGCGCAGGACAGCAGCCCGCACAGTCGCAGCCGCGCCTCGAGATATCAGCTCCATCCGCCATCCTGATGGATTCGAGTTCGGGTAGGGTCCTTTATGAGAGGGATGCCCATAAGAGAATGCCCCCGGCCAGCATCACTAAAATCATGACGATGCTCCTTGCAATGGAGGCCCTTGAAGCGGGCAAGATAAGCCTGAATGACAAGGTTATTGCGAGCGAACACGCCTGCAGTATGGGTGGCTCGCAGGTGTGGCTCGAGCCCGGGGAAGAAATGTTGATGTCGGATATGTTAAAGGCTATAGCGGTGGTATCGGCCAACGACTGCTCGGTGGCTGTGGCTGAGCATATAGCAGGGGCCGAAGAGATATTCGTAGATATGATGAATGCCAGGGCAAAGGAGCTCGGCATGAATGATACGCATTTCGTCAACGCTACAGGCCTTCCCCACCCCGACCACTACACGAGCGCATATGATATCGCACTCATGTCCAGGGAGCTCTTGAAACACCCAAAGGTTCATGAGTGGTTCACCATCTGGATCGATTACCTGCGCGACGGGAAGAACATCCTCGTCAACACCAACAGGCTCATAAAGGACTACAAGGGTGCAGACGGGTTGAAGACAGGGTATACAGAGGAGGCGAAGTATTGTCTCGCGGCGACGGCAAAGCGAGACGGGCTCAGGCTGATCTCGGTGGTTTTGGGCGTCCCGGATTCTAGGACGCGGTTCAACGAGGCCGCACGTTTGCTGGATTATGGATTCAGATACTATGTGGGCGTTGAGGTCGCGAGGGCAGGGGATATTGTGACCCAGGCTCCGGTCCAGCGCGGCGTGGCCGAGACCGTTTCGGCCGTGGCAAAAGGCCCCCTTACGGCTCTTGCGCCCCGCGGAGAGGAGAAGAAGATCAAGACGGAGATCCGGCTGGATGAAAGGATCACGGCGCCTATAACAAAGGGCCAGAAGCTTGGCGAGCTCGTGGCCCTGCTGGACGGGGAAGAGGTCGCAAGGGTCGACCTGGTGGCTGGCGAGGACGTCAAGAAGGCGAATATCTTCCAGATGTTCTTCCGTATTATACGAAATCTCTTCAGGATGTTCTTAGGACGGGGCAAGTAATTGTGTGATAATGGTGTGGATAAGGTATGGATGGAGCAGGAAAACACCTGTGCGTTGGCGAATAAGAAAAGCATTTAGTTGAATGAATGATCTGTTGAACGATCTCTAGCAGCTATCGACCTCAAGCCCTGGGTAGATAGGGGGTATGAATGAACGTGAAATTGGAGACGCACAGGTATGGAAGGAGTCTGGTGGTGCGGCTCGGGGGTGAGCTTGATTTGAAAACAGCGGGGGAATTCCGGGATGCTGTTGATCGCGAGCTTGAGCGGCATGAACAAATTCGGAATATTGTGCTCATTTTTGATGAGGTGACATTTATAGACAGCTCTGGACTGGGCGCAATCCTGGGGCGCTATAAGCGGGCGAGCCAGATGGGAGGCAAATTGGTGGCGGCGGGGCTTACACCACAAATCAAGAAGATATTTGAGCTATCTGGCCTTTTAAAGATAATACCCGTATGCGATTCAGAGACCCGGGCTTTGGAGCTCGTTTAAGGGTTTAGGGGGGCCGAACAAGTGGAGGTCAGGAATGCGTTTAAGCTCGAGTTTCCCGCGATACCGGAGAATGTTGAATTTGCACGGGTTACCGTCGCCTGCTTTGCGTCGCAACTTGGTGGCTTCACCCTTGAAGAGCTCGACGACATCCGGCTCGTAACCTCCGAGGCCGTTTCCAACGCTATCATCCATGGCTACGGTGAACACACCGGCACGATATTCATCAACGGGAGTATCTGTGATGGTGCTCTGGAGGTTATCGTTGAGGACAGGGGCAAGGGGATCGAAGATGTTGAAAAGGCCAGGCAGCCTGCGTATACTACAAGCCCTGATAGATTAGGGATGGGGCTTACAATCATAGAGGCCCTCGTAGATGAGCTCATTATCCTTTCGGAGCCTGGAAACGGGACCAGGCTTATCATGCGCAAGCGTCCCACTCATCAAGCCCATGAGGGTTCATCTACAAAGAGATGCGGGGAAGGCCTATGAACTGCAGCAGGCAGGGCTATGGAGTAAGGTTACCAGCTCAAATGGGGAATGTATTGCCCCCTGACAGGCTCGGGGAGCTTATCGCCAGGGTGAGGGCTGGTGATGAAGGGGCGCGGGACCTGATCGCAAGCTCGAATCTCAGGCTCGTAATGAGTCTTGTCCAGCGATTCCAGGGCAGGGGGATAGACCTAGAGGAGCTCTTTCAAGTCGGCTGCGTTGGCCTTATGAAGGCTATAGATAAGTTTGATTCGTCCTACGGTGTGCAGTTTTCGACCTATGCCGTTCCGGTGATCCTCGGGGAGATAAAGCGATACCTCAGGGATAACGGGGCGATAAAGGTGAGCCGCACAACGAGGGAGTTGGCATCCTGCGCGGCTCGGGTCCGGCAGGAGCTCGCAGCATCCCTTGGGAGGGAACCGACCATAGATGAAATCGCCTCCACGCTTGAGGTATCAAGGGAGGAAATCGTCGAGTCTATAGAGGCCATGCGCCCTGTAATTCATATATTCGACGTCGTTTCAGATGATGGCGAGGATGAGGATCTCCGGGTTATTGACCAGATCAGGGCAGGGGAGGATTTTGATACAAGGAGCGTGGAGCTTCTAGCGTTGAGGGATGCCTTAGCTAAATTAGACGAAATAGAAAGAAACGTTATATTAATGAGATATTTTAGAGATATGAACCAGGTTGACGTGGCGCAGGTGCTTGGGATATCACAGGCCCAGGTTTCAAGGCTGGAGAAGCGAGCCCTGAAACGCATGAGGGACTGCATGGCAATCTAAACTGCGGCGGACGCGGCCAGCGGCAGGCCGTTCCTGTGCACTGACCTAGCGTGAAGTTACTGAAAGGGAGGGAAATCCTCCCTTTTTATCTCGTCGTTTTAGCACGGCATTGGGGGGCTTTAATCGAATTAAAGCCTGCTATGGTGAACATACTAAGCCCGAAACATACTAAGCCTGAAGCACCTGGCGCTTATTTATTTGGATCGACCAGGTGAGAAGTTGTTTTGGTCCTTTCAGAGTTAGAGCAGTTTTGGGAGTAGGTTTAGCTGTAAAGGGGGTGAGGAAGCATGACGGTCGTAAAGGTTATCGAGCTCCTCGGCGAGTCCCCGACGAGCTGGGATGACGCGGTGAGGAGCGCGGTGCGGGAAGCTTCGAAGACCGTCCGGAACATCTCCGGCGTCGAGGTCACCAACATGACGGCCAGCGTGGAGAACGGCAATATAACTAAGTATAAAGCAAACGTCCAGGTGGCTTTTGCAGTGGACGGGACCTGATGGGGCGGGACACGGATCCCGCCCACGCTAAGGAGGTAACTAAATGGCTAATAAGCTAGATGAGGAACAGCGAAAGAAGGACGCATACCAGAGGCTGGTTGCTCGAAAGAAACCCAAGCCGCGCGGGTTTCGTAACTTTGTGGTGGCATTTATCGTTGGCGGGCTGATATGCGTCGTCGGGCAGGTCGTCCTTTCGATCTTCATCGCGCGGGGGATGAGCCAGGACCAGGCCGCCGCGCCGACCCTGGCGGTGATGATATTCATAGGGGCCCTGGCCACCGGGCTCGGCATTTACGACTACCTCGGCGAATTTGCAGGGGCGGGCGCCGCAGTGCCTATAACGGGGTTTTCCAATACGATCGTGGCGGCCGCCATGGACTTCAAGCGGGAAGGATATGTGCTCGGCATGGGCGCCAAGATGTTCTTGATAGCAGGCCCGGTGCTGGTTTTCGGGATCATAACGGCAATCTTTGTGGGAGCTATACATTTACTCACAAGCTAGCAAAGTAACTACCCAACAGCGACCTAACGATGGGATGATAATGTTAACGGTGCGGGGGTGAGAGGGTGGCCGCAAAGAGGGTAGGAAAAAGAACAATCAGGTTACAGAATCCACCTTTCATCATAGCGACGGGGACCATCGTCGGCCCACAGGAGGGCAAGGGCCCCCTGGCAGATGATTTTGATGTCGTATCGCCCAATTATACCCTTGGCCAGAAGACACCTGAGCAGGCTGAAATGCGGTTCCTGGAGGAGGCCGCGAAGATAGCCCTTGAGAAGGCTGGATTGCAGCCCCACCAGGTGGATTATATGCTTGCCGGAGACCTTTTAAACCAGATAATCTCATCGAGCTTTGCAGCGAGGCAGTTGGGCATACCTTACCTGGGCCTTTATGGCGCCTGCTCGACCTTTGCAGAGGGGGTTGGCCTGGGGAGCATGATAATAGACGGGGGGTTTGCTGACAGGGTCCTGGTGGCGGTCTCAAGCCATTACCAGACCGCGGAACGGCAATACCGCTACCCCATTGAGTTGAACATCCAAAGGAAACTAACGGCCAGTTACACCGTAACCGGTTCAGGGGTGGCGGTGCTATCAAACCAGGGACAGGGCACAAGGGTCACCCTCGTGACGGTGGGCGTAGTACTTGATCTGGGTATAAAGGATCCCAATGACATGGGCTCCGCCATGGCGCCCGCGGCGGCGGATACGCTGTTCTGGCACTTCTCTGACACGGGGACGAGGCCCGAGGACTACGATATGATCCTCACGGGGGACCTCGGCCGGGTCGGCAGGGTAATGTTGCTGGAGGTGTTGAAGGATAAAGGCATAATCCTGGAGGATAATTACAATGACTGCGGTCTCATGATCTACTCCGACAAGCAGAAGGTCGGAGCCGGCGGGAGCGGGTGCGCCTGCTCGGCCGTTGTCACCCTCGGCCACATCCTGAGGCGCATGCAAAATGGTGAGCTGAGCAAGGTCCTGGTCGCATCGACAGGCGCCCTCCTGAGCCCCCTTTCATATCAACAGGGGGAATCCGTGCCGGGGATTGCGCACGCTATCGTCTTGGAAAGGTAGGAAGGGGTTTATGATGTATCTCATGGCATTCCTGGTAGGCGGGCTGATCTGCGGGATCGGCCAGCTGATTCTCGATTATACCCGGCTCACGCCCGGGCATATGCTCGTAGGGTTTACAGTAGCCGGCGCCCTGCTTGGCGGCCTCGGCGTATACGAGCGGTTCCTCAAGGTGGCGGGTGCGGGGGCCCTGGTCCCTGTCTCGGGGTTTGGGGCCTCGCTTGTCAGGGGGGTCCTTGTCGAATCCGGGAGGCTCGGGTGGATTGGGCTTTTTACAGGTGTTTTCGAATTCACCGGCCTCGGGCTTGCCGCTGCGGTCTTCTTTGGATTCCTGATAGCCCTGATTTTCAACCCTCGATCGTAGAAATGGTTGAGCCCGGGGATGTTTGGGCTATATAGAGATGCGATATGGATGAAGGAATTTCCGTTTTAACAAAGAATATGTACAAGCGGTCGAGTTTATGGAATTAAATTCCATGACGTGGTCGCATCTCACGAGGTGAGAATTGTATGGGCGTGACAGTAGGAGTTCCCCGCGCCCTTCTCTATTATCTTTACTACCCCATGTGGCATACATTCTTTGAAGAGCTAGGGGCAGGCGTGGTGGTTTCTAAGGCCACAAATAAGCGAATACTGGATCTCGGAGTTAAGGCTACAGTGGATGAGGCGTGTCTGCCAGTAAAGGTGTTCCACGGTCACGTTCTCGACCTTGCGGAAGACGGGGATGTGGATTTCATCTTCATCCCGCGGATTGTCAGCACAGAGAGAAGGGCGTATATCTGTCCCAAGTTCATGGGGCTCCCGGATATGGTAAGGAATAATATAAGGCCGCTACCCCCCATCCTGGATACCTGCATCGACTTGAGCAAGGGTGACGCGGGTTACTGGAGGGCTATATTCGACCTTGGAAGACAACTCGGTGCGCGGCCGTCCCGCGTCAGGAAGGCTTACAACCTGGCCGTCTCGAGGCTCAAGGAGTTTGATAGAGCCCTCGAGGCAGGCAGGCTCCCTGACGAAGCTATGCATTCCATGGGACTGGAGACCGGGATCGTGACCGGAACCGGAACTCGTGGTGCGGGGGCGGGTTCACCGGCGCCACAGAATGGCCTGCCGCAGGATAGCCTGCTTCGCGGCGGGCGCGCCGAGGCCGAAGCTGCCGCCGGTGGCGATGGTGATGGTCTGTCCATTGCTGTGCTGGGCCACCCGTATAACACCTACGATAACTACATAAGTATGTCCATCATACCCAGGCTCCGAGATATGGGCGTGAGAGTCGTGACCGCGGAGATGATCCCTGAGGAGATTACGGAGGCTGCAAGTCAAAGGCTGCGAAAGAGGCTCTTCTGGACGCTCGGGCGGCGCCTTTTAGGAGCGGCCCTCCATTTTATTGAAAATGGAGGGATAGATGGCTGCCTTTATGTGAGTTCCTTTGGGTGCGGTCCGGATTCGCTGGTGGGCGAGTTGATCGAGAGGAGAGTAAAGCGTGAGGGGGCTTTTCCATTTATGATGGTTACGATTGATGAACAAACAGGCGAGGCTGGGGTTGTGACGCGCCTTGAGGCCTTTGTTGATATGATCCGCCGGGGGCGGGCCGTATGAAGGTTACATTTCCTCATATGGGCAACCTCTACATACCCCTGAGGGCGCTTTTTGAAAACCTTGGCCTCACGGTGATCGTCCCTCCAAAATCAAGCAAGAGAACCCTGACCCTCGGCACGCGCAACTCCCCGGAATTTGCGTGCCTCCCCCTAAAGGTGAACGTCGGAAACTTCATTGAGGCGTTTGAGCTCGGCGCTGATGCCGTGGTGATGGCGGGTGGAGTCGGCCCGTGCCGGTTCGGATATTATGGCGAAGTGGAGAGGGAGATACTGGAGGACCTGGGTTACAATTTCGAGATGTTCATAATAGAGCCGCCGCAGGGAAGGTTTCGCGAGGTGCTTCACGAGTTGGGGCGGCTCGTTGGCAGGGTCACGGCGAGCCAGGTTATCCACGCAGTGCGAATCGCCTGGGAGAAGCTCTCCTCCGTGGAGGCGCTGGAGAGGCTGGCTGCCAAGGTGAGGGCCAGGGAGCTTCAAAAGGGGAGCGTGACGAAGGCGCTGGCCCAGGCCCTCAAGGATATCGATAAGGCCGAAACGCTAGGTGAGATAAGGACGGCTCGCCTGGACGGCCTTTCAACCATCAGCGGGGTGCCCCAGCGGGAGGACTACACCCCTCTACGGGTTGGCATCGTTGGGGAGATATATGTAGTGCTCGAACCGTTTGTGAACCTCGATGTCGAACGGGAGCTCGGGGAAATGGGGGTTGAGGTGGAGAGGTCGATATACCTCGGCGATTGGATAGGCCTTCACGTGATCAAGGATATGCTGCGCTTTGGACGGGGGAGCCTGAAGAGGGTCAAGAGGCTCGCAAGTCCCTATTTGCAGCACTTTGTGGGAGGACACGGCATCGAGAGCGTGGGCCATTCGGTTGAATATGCGAGAAAGGGTTTCGACGGGGTCGTCCATCTTGCGCCGTTTACGTGCATGCCCGAGATAGTGGCTGAGAGCATCCTGCCGAGGGTGAGCAAGGACCTGGATATCCCCATAATGAGCTTGATATTTGATGAGCACTCAGCGGACACCGGGGTGGTCACGCGTCTCGAGGCCTTTGTCGACCTTATATCCAGGCGACGGAGCCGCCTGGGCAACCTGGGGAAGGATACGGGGGATGTGAGTTATGCGGGGCTATATAGGCGTTGATGTAGGATCTGTTAGCACCAATGTTGTTGCCATAGACGATGAGGGAAATGTGATCGATAAGGTCTACCTGAGGACCCAGGGCCAGCCCATCAAGGTTGTACAGGAGGGCTTGAGGGCGATTGCGGCTAAATGCAGCGATATCGAGATCGCCGGAGCCGGGACCACGGGGAGCGGCAGGAGGCTGGCCAGCGTTATCGTAGGCGCTGATTGCGTTAAGAATGAGATAACAGCTCACGCAGTTGCGGCATCGCATGTAGTGCCAGGCGTCCAGACAGTGCTTGAAATCGGCGGCCAGGATTCGAAGATCATCATCTTGCGAAACGGCGTGGTCATAGACTTCGCCATGAATACCGTCTGCGCCGCGGGCACGGGCTCATTCCTTGACCACCAGGCGACGAGGCTCAACATACCAATAGAGCAATTTGGGGATCTGGCCTTGAAGGCTGAGGTGCCCGTCAGGATCGCTGGCAGGTGCGCCGTCTTTGCCGAGTCTGATATGATCCACAAACAGCAGATGGGCCACAGGATCGAGGATATAGTTTGCGGCCTATGTGAGGCCCTGGTGAGGAATTACCTCAATAATGTGGGTAAGGGCAAGGATATACTGCCTCCAATAGTGTTCCAGGGGGGTGTCGCAGCTAACGCCGGGATGAAAAGGGCCTTTGAGAAGGCCCTGGGGGAGACTGTCATTGTGCCGGAGCACTATAATGTCATGGGGGCGATCGGCGCGGCCATCCTGGCAGCCGAAGAGGTAAAACGCCGTGGAACGGGGACCCTCTTTCGCGGGTTTGACGTGGTGGATGAGGAGTTCGAAGCCCGGAGCTTTGAGTGTAAGGGCTGCCCAAACAGGTGCGAGGTGATCAACATCATAAGAGACGGCGATACGATAGCACGCTGGGGCGATAGGTGCGGAAAATGGGAGGCTCTTTGAAATTCCTTGACGCTTGGGGTTTTACATGTTAGTATAGTATAGAAAATGGCGGCTTCGATCTCAAGCTTAGGCGGGTCGTGCGCACGGTCGATGGGGTCGTCGATGGACAATACCCGTTGATCGTTTTTTTATAGCGCAGGGACAGTGACAGGGTGATGGCGTCGAGATATTTAGGGAAAGGGAAGGGGCTTGAGCTTCCAAATGGGTTTCTACGGCACAATGCGAATAAATGAAAAGGGACATCTCGAGATAGGGGGATGTGATACCGTTGACCTGGCCAGGGTGTATGGGACTCCGCTCTATGTCATGGACGAGGCGGCGATCCGTCAGGAGTGCCGGGCCTTTCGCAGGGCGCTGGAATCCCGGCACGCCGATAGTGAGGTAATATACGCTGGCAAGGCGTTTTCAACAATGGCCATGTGCAGGATCGCTGACGAGGAGGGGCTTGGCCTGGATGTTGCCTCGGGAGGGGAGATCGTCACAGCCCTTAAGGCGGGCTTCCCAGCCGAGAGGATATACTTTCACGGGAACAACAAGAGCAGAGCAGACCTGGAAATGGCGCTGCGTGCGCGCATAGGCCGGTTTATGGTGGATAACCTCTACGAGCTTGAGATGCTCCACGACCTCGCCAGGCAATTGAGGGTCAAGGCGCACGTGGATTTCCGGGTAACGCCCGGCGTCGAAGCGCATACACATGAGTATATCCGCACAGGGCAGCTGGACTCCAAGTTTGGACTGGGTTTGCAGAACGGCCAGGCCATGATGGCGGTCGAGAAGGCCCTGGCCATGGATGGCATAGTGGTTCACGGGCTCCACTGTCATATCGGCTCCCAGATATTTGAGCTCGAATCCTTTAAGGTAGCTTGCGAAATAATGATGGATTTTATTGCAAAGGTCAGGCGGGAAACTGGCTTTACATGCGAGGAGCTCAACCTGGGAGGCGGCCTCGGCGTGCGCTATGTGGAGAGCGATGTCAGGGCGAGTGTTGAGGACTACGCCAGCCTGGTTATAGATGCCTTATACCGAAAGGCCCGGGAACATAATTTGCCTGTTCCGAGGCTTTTAGTTGAGCCGGGGCGTTACATCGTCGGCCAGGCCGGCACGACTCTCTATACCGTCGGGTCGATAAAGGATATACCCGGCATCCGGAAGTACGTTGCCGTGGATGGGGGTTATACTGATAACCCCCGCGTGGCACTCTACGGGGCCAGGTATCATGTGATAGTTGCAAATAAGGCCAATTATGATCCGGTGGAACTCGTTACTATAGCCGGCAGGTGCTGCGAATCCGGTGACATGCTGGCCTGGGATGTCCGGCTGCCCAGGCTCGAGCCTGGTGACATCCTGGCCTTCCTCACCACCGGGGCTTATCACTACTCGATGTCGAGCAATTATAACCGGTTTGCACGGCCTGCGGTGGTATTTGTGCGTGACGGAGAGGCCGACCTGGTGGTGGAACGCGAAAGCTACGAGGATGTCGCGGCGCACGACCGGATCCCCCAGAGATTGCTGAAGCACCACCTGGCCAGTGTGAGATGACTGTTTGGCCGGTTTCATATACCGGCTTCGCGTCCGGAGTTGAGAAGTTCGGGATTAAGAAGAGGGGGCGGCGGGACCAGGTGCAAGGTATTGTTTCGATCCTGGTAACTCTTCCGATCATTCTTTTTGCGCTCACAGTGCATGAATATGCCCACGGTATGGTGGCAAACGGCCTCGGCGACCCGACGGCCCGGCTCCAGGGGAGGCTGACGCTGAACCCACTGGCTCACCTGGATGTTATCGGTACCCTGATGCTCATAGTAACGCAGAGGTTTGGCTGGGCGAAACCGGTACCTATAAACCCAGCTTACTTCAGGGACTGGCGTAAGGGCATCATGCTGGTCGGCCTGGCAGGGCCCCTGGCCAACGTCACGCTCGCCTTTATAGCGGCGCTGCCTTTGAGATTTGGGATACCCCTGGCGCCAGCCATAAGGTTTCTCCTCGAGATGACGGTTTACATCAACCTGGGGCTCGCTGCCTTTAACCTGATACCACTTCCTCCCCTTGATGGATCCAGGGTGGTCATGGGGCTCCTGAGGGGCCGGTACTCGTATAGCTATGCCCAACTTGAGGCGTATGGCCCGTTCATTTTAATGCTGCTCATCCTTACGGGAGCTACAGGCTATATCATCATGCCCATATGGTTTCTCTTGCGGAGACTCGTGCTGGGCTGGTAGGTCCGGGGAGGATTGCTCGAGGTTTGAGTTCGCTGGTTAGACATATCCGCAGTTGGACATGTCCGCCATGTAGTGAGGGGGAAAGGGATAGATGGGAAAGCCACGAGTTTTCAGTGGGATGAGGCCGACAGGCAGGCTTCAGCTTGGAAATTACTTTGGCGCGCTCAAGAGCTGGGTAGATATGCAGGATGACTATGAATGTTATTTCGGTGTCGTTGACTGGCACGCCCTTACCACGGGATACGAAGATACCAGTGAAATAAGGGAGAATACGCGGGAAATGGTCATTGACTGGCTATCTGCCGGGCTCGACCCGGAGAAGAGCGTCATAATCCGCCAGTCTGATATAAAGGAGCACGCTGAGCTTCAGTTGCTTTTTTCTATGATAACCCCTTTAGGCTGGTTGGAGCGGTGCCCAACCTATAAAGAGCAGCTTCACCAGCTCGAAGGCCGGGATATCATGACCTACGGCTTCCTTGGTTACCCGGTTTTAATGGCTGCCGATATCCTGGCATATAAAGCCGAGGCTGTCCCGGTGGGTGAGGACCAGCTCCCGCATGTTGAGCTAACGCGTGAGATAGCTCGGCGTTTCAACTTCCTTTATAAACCCGTTTTCCCCGAGCCCCAGGCATTGCTGAACAGGGACGTCACCTTACTGCCCGGGATCGACGGGAGGAAGATGAGCAAGAGCTATGGGAACTATATCCTCATGTCTGCGGAGGCCAAGGATGTTGAGGAGAGGGTCGGGATGATGGTGACGGATCCTGAGCGCATAAGGCGCACGGATCCAGGCCATCCGGATGTATGTACGGTCTATGCTTTCCACAAGGTATTTTCCAAAGATGAGCTTCCGCAGATAGAGGCTGATTGCACAGGGGCGAGGGTCGGGTGTGTGGAGTGTAAGAGACGTCTGGCTCGAGCCTTGAACCAGGTCCTCGAGCCCATAAGGGAGAAACGTCGCGCACTGATGGCCAATCCTGACCTGGTTGAGGATATCCTCAGGGATGGTGCGCGAAAGGCGAGGGCCGTGGCTGGAAGGACGCTTGAAGAGGTGCGGAGCGCCATGAGG
Organism: Bacillota bacterium; assembly: GCA_012839815.1. GTDB lineage: Bacteria > Bacillota > SHA-98 > Ch115 > JABLXJ01 > JABLXL01. Next base: position 20,981 of record DUMQ01000072.1, read on the forward strand.
ATATGACGATGGGCGTAGGTTATGGGCGGGGCGCGAAGGACGGCGATCCATGCTGATGAATCTCAGGAAACCGCAGCGGGGGACCGGTGGCGTTGCCGGTAGCGAGTTGATGGACTTGCTTTCCAGGCTTGAAGCGCGGGAGGTCGATATCCTCGAGGTATCCATCTCCGATATTGCAGGCCGTATTCTCGACCAGGCAGCCATCCAGCTGGGGCATGATATCGATATAGACTCGTTGAGTGAGTTGCTTGTTACGCTCTCCGAATTGATGCAGTTGAAGGTGCGAAAGCTCCTCCCGCCCGATGCGCCGACGGCGCCCGGGGACGTTTCTTCGATCGTGTTGCCTCAGAATTGCCCGGAAGAGGGCACGGGCACGTACGTGGATGTGGACGGCGAGGATGGTGATCATAGCGAGGAGCTCCTGGATCGTCTTATGCAGTACCGGGTTTTTAAAGACGCCGCGGCGGAGCTTGAGAGACGCGAGGAAATCTGGAGGAATGTATATACTCGCGCGGGCCTCGCCGGTCCGGGCCCGGCCGGAAGTGAAGGAATGCACCCCCGGGCCTATCCTCAGGCTCCTGACGCGGGCAAGGGTGATGGTGTTCTTAGCAAGGACGTCCTTCTCCAGCTCCTTGATGAGCTGCGTGAGGTGCTGGATGCCGACCCCGAGGAAGCTTTGCGACATATCCCTTTCGAAGACATGTCCATTGAAGACAAGATGGAGGAAGTGATGGCCCAGGTCGAGAAAAAGGGGGTCACCACATTCAGGGATTTGTTTTCGCCCTATTCTACACGCCTCGAGATCATCGCCACGTTTCTGGCCATTCTGGAGCTTATACGACTTATGAAGCTCAACGTATCTCAAGAGGAGCGTTTTGGGAAGATCATAATCAGCAAGGCGTAGGTGTGCAGACGATATTATAGGGTCTTCCGAGGAAATCCAGGGGTGTGTGTTAACATGGATGTCGATGAGGCAAGGAGGGTAATAGAGGCTCTCATCTTTGCCTCGACCCGGCCAATCAGGGCGGAGGAGATAGCCCAGGTTATCGGGTTTGATGCCGAAACCACAACCGCTCTAATCCACCAGCTGAAATCCGAGTATGACTCGATGCGCCGTGGCATTCAGGTTATAGAGGTCGCCGGAGGGTACCAGATGGCGACCCGGCCTGAGCTTGCACCATACATTGAGAAGGTTGAGAGGACTCCGAAAGGACAGGGCCTTTCTCGAGCTGCCCTTGAAACCCTCGCCGTGATCGCGTATAAGCAACCCATTACGCGTGGCGAGATCGAGGCGCTCCGCGGGGTGCGTGTGGATGCGGTACTGGCCACCTTGCTTGAGCGCGGCCTCATACGCGAGGTTGGACGGAAGGAAACTCTTGGAAGGCCGATTCTTTACGGTACTACTCCAGAATTCCTTCGCTATTTCGGCATGAAATCCCTCTCCGAGCTCCCCGAGCTGAAGATGCCAGGCAGGTCGAATACCCAGCCACAGAGTGGTTAAACTAGTTACAGGCCATGCCAGAAGGGATTATGCCAGAAGGGAGCTCGCCGTTTTGCATGTGGAGCGTGTACCTTATATCATTTTGGCGCTCCTGGGCCTCGTCATTATTCTTTCCTTCGTTCCAATTGAGCTTACCATAATTTACGTGCGAGAGCGGGGAGAGGACCGCCTTGATCTGATCCTTGGTTTATTTAAGGGCATATTCAGGTTTCGCATACTCCGTTTCCGGCAGCTTGCCCGCATCCTTGTGTGGCGATTCCTGCAACATTTCGGGCTGGGTCTCGGGCCGGTGCGTCTACCAGGAGGCGCGCCGCCGGGAGATTCAAGGGTAACACGCCTTCTCCTGGGTTTCTTCAAAGCGGGAGTTCGTCGATATGCCTTACCTTGCAGGGACTTTGAGATTAGCCTGGATGTCGGTACAGGCGACGCAGCGCTTACCGGGATGCTCGTGGGGAGCCTTTGGGCAGCGGCCTCACCTGCAATCTTCAGCCTTACAAAATTTGTTAGATTTAGAAATAAAAAGCCAAGGATTAGCATTAGACCCGATTTTTCCGCGCGCCGGCTTGACGTGCGGTTTCGCTGCATATTAGGGATAAACGTCGGTTATATTATCTTGCGAGGTATTATTCGTCGTCTAAGTTAATCGCCCAGCGGGCGCGGCCAGGGGCAAGCCGCGTTTGCGCACCAACTTAGGTCTTCTGGAAAAGGAGGTTCAGCTTTATGGCGGCTCACCCTATTGAGGGTTTAATGAAGACAGCCATGGAGAGCATAAAGGAAATGGTTGATGTAAATACAATCCTGGGGGATCCGGTTGAGACGCCAGATGGCAGCGTCATACTCCCGGTCTCTCGAGTCAGTTTCGGGTTCGCGGCGGGCGGCAGCGAGTTCGTTGAAACGGGATCTACCATGGCCGCGGCGGGGGCGCCACAGGGGCAAGAGGAACAGGGAGCGCCTGGGGATATGATGGCGGCCGTACACCCCTTCGGTGGCGGGAGCGGTGCGGGGATATCTGTGCAGCCCGTTGCCTTTCTCGTAGTAGGCCATGGCCAGGTGCGTTGCCTCCCCGTTGACGGTGGTGCGATCCTGGACCGCATCATTGACCTGGCTCCGCAGCTTCTAGGGCAGCTTCAGGGCAGGCTCGGGCGCCCGAGTCCGAGGGAGGTCGTTACCCGCCCAAATGTCCAGGGTGAGGTGCAGTAGCAACAAGTAACTGTTTGGACCGATAACCACTAAAATTCTTATTTGACAGCCATTCCCCATTATAGTATATTAACCTCGTTGAAGACCCGCTTAGAGAAACATACCAGGGGGATGGTTATGGTAAAGCAGTTTGCTGTTATAGGTCTCGGGCGCTTTGGAGTCAGTGTTGGGAAAACCCTTATGAAGCTCGGGCATGAGGTGCTTGCTATAGATAAGAACCTGGACAGCGTGCAGCATGTGGCGAATATTTTTACTCACGCGGTCCAGGCTGATGCAACAGACGAGGAAGCATTAAAGGCCGTCGGGATCCGAAATGTTGACGTTGCAATTGTCGCGATCGCCCAGGATATCCAATCAAGCATTCTCGCCACCCTGGCGTTAAAGAGCCTGGGGGTCAAGTATGTTGTTGCCAAGGCCCATGATGAGCTTCACGGTAAGGTCCTTGAAAAGGTCGGGGCTGATAGGGTCATTTACCCTGAGCGAGATATGGGCGTAAGGGTGGCAAATAACCTGGTTTCCTCAAATATCCTGGATTATATCGAGCTATCTCCGGACTACAGCATCATTGAGGTCGTTGCAATGGATGAGTTTGCAAACAAGTCCCTGCGCGAGCTCAATCTACGGGCGAAATACGGCATAACTGTCGTGGCTATCAAGAGCGGCACCGAAATCAAGGTCTCCCCCGGGGCCGATGACAAGATCCACAGGGGCGATATCCTGGTGGTGCTGGGCAAAAACGAGAATCTCGACCGGCTCCAAAAGCTGTGGCAGTGACCGGGTGATTCAAGCTATATGGAACGCCTTCAGAAAACGCTGGCGAGGGCAGGGGTCGCTTCGCGTCGCCGCGCTGAGGAATTGATACTTGAGGGAAGGGTGAAGGTCAACGGGGAGGTTGTCAAGGCTCTTGGCGTCAAAGTGGAGCCGGGGGTGGATAAGATAGAGGTTGACGGCCAGGTCATAGCATATGATACCCCCAGGGTATATTTGGCCCTGAATAAACCTTGCGGGTATGTAACGACAACCCGGGATCCCCAGGGCAGGCCCACAGTGCTTGATCTGATCGCAGGTGTCAAGACGCGCGTTTTTCCCGTCGGAAGGCTCGACTATGATACGGAGGGCCTTCTTCTTTTAACTAATGACGGGGATTTCGCCCATGCGCTCACTCACCCCGGGCACGAGGTCCCAAAGACTTATATCGCGAGGGTTTTAGGCTTTCCGGTCGAAGCCAGTATTGCGGCGCTGAGGAACGGCCTGGTGCTCGATGACGGCCCCACCGCCCCGGCTGATGTCAGGGTGCTGGGCCGGCATGCACGGGGAGCCATCTTGCAGATCAGCATCCATGAAGGGAGAAAGAGGCAGGTGCGGCGCATGTGTGATGCCATCGGGCATCCTGTTATAGCGTTGAGACGGGTTGCTATAGGCCCCCTCCACCTTGACGACCTGGGAATCAAGGTCGGGCACTACCGGTTTTTGACTCCCGGCGAGGTCAAGTCCCTGCTGGATACCGCACATGCTGCACACGTTGCGAGGCGGTGATGTGTGTGAATGTCAAGGGCATCCTCGCTGTTTTAGAGAGGTGGTTCCTCAGGGCATCGATCCTGGCCTTGTTTCTATTAATCCTGTCCCAGGCTGTGCTCACATCCGATGGAACCAGGTTTTTTCTTTGCAGGGTCGAGAGATTTGAGGGGAGTCCTATAAAGTTGGAACGTATAGCCCGTAACCAGGGTCAAAGGCTCGCGCGGGATCAGGGTCAGGATGTCTCTCAACCGGCCGCATTGCATGAGGCAACAGGCTGGATCACGCTGCGATGTATAGATCAGAAGACACCCGAGGCTGTAAAGGTCTTGGTCAACGGCCGGGCAGTTACCGACTTCGATTATGGCGATGCGGTTATCATGGTCCACCACGGTGACCTGGTTGAAATAGACGGATCCTCGAATCCACAGCCTTTATATTTTGAAGTTGCTGAGACCTCGCCCAATGTGGCGAAGCCAGCTCGCGGGACGGAGGTTTATATAAACAAAAGTATAGAGTCCCTTGGAAACGTAAGCGTTAATCCCTTGCGAACAAGGTAAATCTGTGCTAGACTAATCTTTGGTCACCTGTGGGTGAGGAGCTGGTGCAAGAGTGGAACAGTGGAAATCTGGGCGCAGTTCCGGATGTGAATCCGGGTGCAAGGTTGCCATGAGAAAGGCCCTGGAGCGGATCGAACCGTATTCTCCGGGGAAGCCGATCGAGGAGGTTCAACGGGAACTCGGAATTCGAGAGGTAATAAAGCTTGCCTCCAATGAAAATCCCCTGGGCCCGTCGCCAAAGGCGATAGAGGCTGCGCTTTCTGCATTGAGACGAGTAAGCTTCTACCCGGATTCCCGGGGACACGATCTGAAGGATGCTATTGCTCGCAGGTACGGCCTGTCGCCTGAGAACGTATGTCTCGGAAACGGGGCCGACGAGATAATCCGGATGCTCGCAGAGGCCTTCCTGGAGGAAGGTGATATAGTTCTCTCCGTAGAGCCCACCTTTACGCAGTATAAATTCGCGGCTGACCTCATGGGACAGTCTTATATGTCTGTCCCACTGATCGATATGCAATTTGACATTGACGGTTTGAAAGATGCCATTACCTCCCGGACGAAACTCATCTTTATTTCCAATCCCAATAATCCGACCGGATCAATCCTGCGAGGGGACCAGCTTGCCACACTCATCTCATTTATTCCCGAAACAGCTCTTCTGGTTCTTGACGAGGCCTATGCCGACTATGTCACAGATAAGGATTTCCAGAGTGGCTCTAGATATGTGGGACCTGCCTCTGCTGCACCAAATGTTGTCGTCGTCAGGACATTTTCGAAGCTTTATGGCCTTGCCGGCCTGAGGGTCGGTTACTGCCTTGGCCACAGCCGGATTATAGCTGCTTTGGAGCGTGTGAGGAGCCCGTTTAACGTGAACCTGGTGGCTCAGGCTGCCGCCATTGCCGCCCTCGATGATCATGAGCATGTTGAAAGGACTATTGCGCTCAACGAATCGGGGAAGTCCTTTCTCTACAGGGAGTTTGAAAGACTGGGCCTCGATTATGTGCCTACAGAGGCCAACTTCATCTTGGTTCGACTGGGCGCTAGGGCGAGGGAGGTATGCCAGCATCTCCTCAGGGTTGGCGTTATCATCCGCTCCGCACATATCTTCGGATTGAATGAGTACGCAAGGATAACCATCGGGACAGCCGGAGAGAACAAGAGACTGGTGTCCGCTCTCGAGGACGTCCTCCCGGCGGTTTACGGAGGCAATCGGAGAGAATGGCAAAGCCTGAAAAACGCCTTGTGATAGCGATTGACGGACCTGCCGGGGCCGGTAAAAGCACGATCGCAAGGTTGGTTGCCGAGAGGCTGGGGTATGTCCATATAAGTACGGGATTGATGTACCGGGCTCTCACCTTAAAGGCGCTGCGCCTTGGTATAGATGTCGAGGATGCGGGGCGGCTCACGGAGCTGGCGCGCAACACCACCATAGAGATCGTGCGGGACCCCAGCGGGGAGATGCGGGCGATTTTAGATGGGGAAGATGTTACGGGTGATCTTACCAGCCCCCGGGTGAATATCAATGTCTCTCCCGTATCAAAAGTCGCAGGGGTTAGGACCATTCTCACGGCCCAACAACGCGAGCTCGCCCGCAGTGGCGGCGTGGTCATGGACGGGCGCGATATAGGGACCGTGGTCCTCCCTGATGCCGATGTTAAGATATTCCTCACAGCCTCTCTCGAGGAGCGAACTGCGAGACGGCTAGCGCAGTTAAGGGAGGAGGGCCGCGCGGTTGAATGGGATGACGTATACCAGGAACTCTTGATGAGGGATAAGATCGACTCGGGGAGGGCTATCGCTCCTCTAATGCCAGCCAGGGATGCTGTTATAGTCGAAACGACCGGTAAATCAGTGGATGAGGTGCTGGATGAGGTGCTTGGCTTGATTGAGAACCGTCCGTAGCGCGAGGGGAAGGGGCGCTGGATGTTTTACTCGATCATACGGTTTATCTTTCTTATTATTCTTATGGTGTTCTTTCGCATGAAGGTCGAAGGCCATGAAAACGTGCCCGAGCGCGGCCCTGTCATACTCGTGGCGAACCACGTAAGCCTTTTGGATCCAATCGTTGTCGGGTGCGCCCTGAAGAGAAGGGTATGGTTTATGGCCAAGGCCGAACTTTTCCGCAACCGCGCATTTGGTCGGGTACTACGATGGTTGGGGGCTTTCCCTGTGCGCCGCGGTGAGTCCGACCGGGAGGCTTTCCACAGATGTTTCCAGGTGCTTGAAGCCGGGTTGGTCCTCGGGATTTTCCCGGAGGGCACGAGGAGCGTGGATGGGAGGTTAGGACGGTTTTCCTCCATAGCGGCGGTGCTCTCCAGCAAGACCGGGGCCCCCATCGTTCCCGTCGGGGTGCTGGGAACGGGAAGGATATTGAGACGGGGTTCATTCATCCCGAATCTCGGTCGCGTTGTCGTAAGAATCGGCCCCCCCATAGTTCTCAACCGAAAGCAAATAGACGGTATTGAATCTGAAACTAAAGATATCCAGGCCATAACCCTGGAGATAGCAAATGAGGTAAACAGGCTGATTTCCCCGGGAGGCTCCTGACGAGGCCCCTGACGGGAAATTGTTTTATTAGCCTCGAGTGGGAAATACTATATTGAACGGGGAGATCGGGCGTTGGATATTATCCTATGTGAGCATGCGGGTTTTTGCTACGGGGTCAGGCGAGCCATTGATATAACCCTGGCTGCACTCAGGTCGCACGGCAAGGTGTATACCTTCGGCCCACTTGTTCACAATCCCCAAGCCGTGAAGCGGCTCGAGGAGAGCGGGGTAAGAGTGTGCGAGAGCCTCGAGGCGTGTGTTGATGGAACACTCATAATCCCTTCGCATGGCCTGCCTCCGCTTGTCATAGACGCCGCTAAGGAGAAAGGGCTGAATGTGGTCGACGCTACCTGCCCTCATGTCGGGCGAGCACAGCAACTCGCTCGGAAGGCGGCCCGTGAAGGCTACCAGGTTCTCATCGTCGGCGACAGGGGACACTCGGAGGTGGAGGGGCTATTGGGCTGGGCCGGGCCTCAGGCCATCGTGGTCCAAGATGTTGATGACCTGTATGGGGCGGAGATATCAAGCAAGGCAGCTATTGTGGTACAAACGACGCAAAGCTTCGACATGCTCAGGGATATTGCAGGTGCGGTCCTTGGGCGGACCAGAGAACTGGTGATATATAATACGATTTGCGGTGCTACGGAGGAGCGGCAGAACGCAGCGCGCGATCTAACATCGCGGGTTGATGCGATGGTAATTATTGGCGGGCGCGCGAGCGCAAATACAAGAAGGCTCTGGGAGGTGTGTAAGGCTTCTGGACGTAAAGCATACTGGATTGAGGATGCTGGCGAACTGGACGCGGGATGGTTTAGAGAGGTAAAGGCCGTGGGGGTTACGGCGGGGGCGTCCACGCCGAATTGGGTTATCGAGGAGGTTATACGCAAGATGAGAGACCTGGATCAGGAGAAGTTGGATCAGGAGAAGTCGGGTGAGTTTGAGGGGGACCAGCTCGCGGCGGTGAACTCCGAGGGGGGGCCGGGTGATATGGCAGCTGGTGAGGGTGCTAGTGTGGCTCAGGCTCCGGCGGAGGGCGATAAAACGAGTGAAGGGCCAAATGGTGAGGGTCAGCAATTTGATGTATCTTCCCTCGGTAGTGCCGGAGATGTAATCGAGAAGGGGCAAATCATTAAAGGAACCGTGGTCCGGGTGGAGCCGGATCAGGTCCTTATTGACTTTGGACAGAAGTCCGAGGGTATTATACCTATATCTGAGCTTTCAACCAGGCGCATTAATTCCCCGGCCGAGGTCGTGAGCGTCGGGGATGAGATAGATGTCTATGTTTTACAGGTCGAAGACGAACAAGGAAACACGATATTGTCTAAGCGGAGAGCGGACCAGGAGAAGGCATGGGAGAGATTGACCAGGGCACTTACTACCGGCGAGACTATCGAGGGCACCGCAACCGCTGTGGTCAAGGGGGGCGTGGTGGTAGACGTTGGCACGAGAGGCTTTGTACCAGCTTCACATGTAGGCTTGCGGCCGGTTGCGGACCTCTCATCCATTGTGGGTACCCACATGCGTCTCAAGGTGTTGGAGGCCGATCGTTCAAGAAACAACGTCGTTTTGTCCCAGCGACTTGTCCTGGAGCAGGAACAGGCTGAAGCGCGAGAGCGGGCGTTTGAAACCCTCAAGGAGGGGGATATCAAGGAAGGCACTGTCAAAAGGGTGGTAAACTTTGGGGCTTTCGTGGATATCGGCGACGGAGTCGAGGGATTGCTCCACGTCTCGGATATGTCATGGGGGCGCGTAAAGGACCCGAAGGATGTAGTCTCCGAAGGTGACCATATAAAGGTAATGGTTTTAGGTGTTGATAAGGAGAGGAGACGGATCTCCCTCGGCCTTAAACAGACGCTGCCCGACCCTTGGCTCGATATCGAGAAACGCTACCCTGTTGGGTCGATCGTCAAAGGGAAGGTCACGAAGCTAATGAATTTTGGGGCATTTGTAGAGCTCGAGCCGGGGGTAGAAGGACTTGTGCATATCTCGCAACTGGCGGACAGGCACGTCGCCAAGCCGGAGGAAGTTGTAGAGCCCGGCCAGGAGGTCAAGGTCAAGGTCGTAAGCGTCAAGCCCCAGGATCACCGCATAGGGTTGAGCATAAAAGAGGCGGAGCCTCCGGAGGAGAGGGTGGAAAAGTCAGAGAAGCAAGAAAGCCGGAACCCTCGCGAGAGTTATGTCGCCGGGGACGAAAATGAACATGGCCCGACGCTTGGGGATGTGTTCGGCGATCTCTTTGAAAAGGAAAAATAAGTCGAGGTTGGCATGTAGCCTGCTCGCTCAGGTGACCCGGGCCTGCTGTCCTAGCGCTCGGCTTCTCGGCTTCGTTGCTCAGTTCGGTCCCGCGGCAATGCGCCATCCGTGGCGCGTGCCGGGCAGGCGACCTCCTGTCGCCTGCCGGACTGAGCTAACTTGCCTCGCGCACGACAGCTACGGCCCGGGTCAATTCATTGTACTTGGCATAAATACCAGCGCCGTGAGGAAAAATAGACTGCGAGACCTGCCGCAAAGGGGGACATATGTTGTGGCTACCGGAGTTATCTTGCTGCTCGCAGTCAGCGTGCTGGTATTCCTTGGTTTAGCGCATCGCATCCTCGATCGGATGCACCTTACGGATAAGCAAGCCCTATTAATGCTGGGGCTTATGCTTATAGGGAGTTTTATAGATATACCGATTTCGCGTTATGTGAGGCCGGTAACCGTAAACGTTGGTGGAGCGCTCGTGCCCCTTGGAATAGCAATCTATATACTTGTGAGAGCAGATACACCGACGGAGACAACTCGCGGTATCTTGAGCGCCGTGGTAACGGGAGGGGTTCTCTACGCAGTATCAAAGCTTTTCACCTTCGAGGAGGGCCATACGCTTGTTGAGCCTATATACCTCTTTGGCCTGATAGCCGGCGTGGTGGCATATATAGCAGGGAGATCCAGGCGCGCTGCCTTCGCCGGGGGGATTCTCGGCGTCCTAATAATGGATATAGCGCATCTCATAGAGGTCAGCCTTCGAAGGATCCCAACCACCGTCCACCTGGGCGGGGCCGGCATTTTCGACACCACTGTGATAGCTGGCCTGGTCGCTGTTGCCCTGGCCGAGATAGCCGGGGAGACTTTTGAGAGGATTGGCGGGGGCCCCGCGCCCAATAGAGAGCGTGTTCTGAGAGTCGACGACCCGCGGGTGGCCCTCGAGGCGGGAAGGCGAGATCAGGACCAGCAGGGTCAGGGTAATGGGATGCATGCCGGGGGTCAGGGGCAGGCCGGGGAGGGTGACGGGAATGAGCAAAATGAGAACCGGTAAGTCCAGTAAATTAGGGTTTGCTATATACGCTGTAAACCCCGGGCGACGCCATACTGTTGTTCTTATGCTTGTGGCATTCCTCATAGCCTTCCTCGTATCCGCGAGCCAGGGAGCGTATGCTGAAAACGAACGAGAAAGCGGTTATTACACTCTGACAGATGAAGGCGGTAGGGTTCTTTTCAGGACTGCCCTGCAGTTGTCAATAGGTGATATCTTTATAGACAGTGATAACAGGGCGTATGAGGTACGGGAGATAAGCGGGGATAACGTCAGGGCGAGGTTTCTCGAGGTTGTAAAATTGATCGATTCTATAGATTCTGCAGATTCTACAAGTTCTACAGGCATCTCACCCCCGCCTATTATAGAGGGCGAAGCCGGGGGTGGCCTCAGGGGACGCGGTGCGATCGCGATCTACCACAGCCACAGTGACGAATCATACCAGCCTACAAGCGGCACATCCAGCAAGAAGTGGGGGGATATCTACGAGGTGGGCAAGGCGCTGGCGGCTAGGTTGAGACAGAAGGGCTACGAGGTCATCCTCTCGGAAGCCAATCATAACCCGCACGATGGTGCCGCATACGAGAGATCGCGCCGGACTGCGGTTAGCCTTCTTAAAAGACAGCCTGTCGCCATTTTTGATGTCCACAGGGATGCGGTTCCACCGGAGGAATATAATGCGCGAGTCTCAGGGGAAGACGTGACCAAGGTCACCCTTATCGTCGGGAGGCAGAATCAGACGAGAGGGACGAATATAAAATTCGCAAAGACCTTAAAGGCCGCCGCGGATCGTCAGCATCCCGGCCTCGTAAAGGGTATATTACTGGCTCAGGGGAACTATAATCAAGATCTATTCCCGCGGGCGATGCTCCTGGAATTCGGGGCTAGCACCAATACCCTTGACCGTGCCATCAGGAGTGCCGAACTTTTTGCAGATAGTATAACCCTTGCCCTTACCACAAGCGGGGTAGCTGAATCAAGGCCCTCAATCAGAGGGGGCGGGACGGCGAGGTCCGCCTTGTGGATGATAGGGGTCGTCGTAGCCGGTGCGGTGCTTTTCATCCTTTTAAACGAGGGAAGCCGGCACCAGCTTCGGAAACGTCTCTCGCGCCTGAGGGGTTCCGAATTTCTTAACCTCTTCGGGCTGCGCCGCAGAAAGTAAGGGGAAGCAAGTTGTAGAAAGTAAAAAGAGGTGGGCATATGCTGACTACTCTGGCGCGCATCTCCTTCGCTATTGCCATGGGGGTGCTAGCCAGATATTATATGCTACGGGTCGACTACCGGCAATATCCCAGTTACCCCCATGGTTACGTTATCCACATGAGCCTCGGGTTGATAGCGGCAAGCCTGGGGGCCCTTGCTATCCCCGCTCTCTTGAAAAGGGATTACATGGCGGTCACTATTCTGGCCCTGGCCGCGCAGCAGTTCCGGGAGGTCCGAGACATGGAGCGCAGGAGCCTCGAGCGGGTCGAGGAGACTGAACTCGTACCGCGTGGCGCTGCATATATAGAAGGGATTGCAAGAGTATTTGAGGCTCGTAACTACCTCGCGATGCTTGTGGGCCTGATTGTGAGCAGTGTCGTATTCCTGGCTCCATTCCATTTGATGCTGGACCTGATCCTAGGTGGAGTCTCCGGCGTGGTATCGATGTTCATCCTGAATAAGGGGATGGTAGGCGGCCGCGTGGGGGATATAGCGGTCGTGCGCCAGGCTGAGCTCCGGTTTGCAGGATCCCTGCTCATGGTTGAGGATATAATCCTGACCAATATCGGGCTCAGGGAATCCCGGGAGAGATATCTTTCCAATGGTCTCGCAGTCATTATAGAGCCGAAAGATGACAACGCCCGGGCTACTTTGGCCAACCTCGGCCAGCGCCAGGCTATCGCCCATGATGCGGCGACGATCATGGGTGTGCGTCTCGACGTCTCTGAGCCGGAGTTTGTCCCGCTTGCCAGGCTGAGCACAAAAACTGGCAGGGTCGCCTTTGTTATACTCCCCATTGAAAAAGATATCGAGAGTCTCCTTGAGGCAATAAGGCGGGTTCCCGTCCTGGAAAGCGCCAAGAGGTCGCCGTTACGAACCCTCGCAGGGAGGTACGCGGAGGATTAGCAGCTTCAGGGCCAAAATCAATATTATACCGGAGGAGATTGAGAAGCGCAGTGGATGTAAGCATAAACGATTCTGTCCTGGCCGTCGTGACGGTCGGCAAGGAAAAGGTTGCTGGCCAGGCTCCGATATTTTATGCGAGAGACGAGGCTGAGATGGAGCGCATAGCCATCTACATCAGCCGGATAACCGGCGGCATAGTTCACGACCTCGAGAACGGTGTTTATATTATCGTAAAACACTGATGCTGAGAAATGATGATGGGCAATGAAATAGGGAAGGGGAAGGACTATTTTTGGATGAAGACATGAGGATCATATATCACTGTTATGGGAGCGCTCATTCATCGGTGGTCGCTGCTGCGATTCACGTCGGGATATTGCCCTCTGATCGCGTACCCTCAGCACGAGAGATCCTTGATGTCCCGCATTTCGACAGGACTGGCTCAGACGAGATCGGGACGTGCTTTTTTATGGGGGAAGATGAGGGAGGGAACCATGTCTATATAATGGGGATGGGGCATGCCAAGGATATTGTCAGGCGGGCCATATACAGCATCCTGGAGATATATGGGATACCAAGATCGGACTTGTTGCTGGTGAACGCCCTCCCGCAGGTAGGCCTGATAACCAGGGTCGGGGGCGTGCTCTCAAGGCGAATAGGGTTGGTTAGGGCGGGGCGACCGCTCACGATCTATGGTATTCAGAGGTCCTATCGAAACTTTGTCCGGATGGTCGCCTCGATAAAGCGCGAAATAGGTGTCGCGAAATAGGCGAAATAGGTGTTGTTGACAGGCCTTTAATGGTATGATACACTGAGCTTGGCGTTTCATAGGACGTTTCATGGATTTCATGAGATTGGATTATGATAGGTGTCTTCGACGCGGAGAAGGGAGAGGGTCGGGGCGTGAAGCATAAGACCGGTGTGGTGATTGTGATCACCCTGGCGGTAGCATTACTGGTCGCCTGCGGCGTGTGGTATATTTATTCCGATATCAATGCGGTAGCTAAAGTAAACGGAAAGGCCATATCCTGGTCCAGCTTCCATAAGGCTCTGGAGCATCAAGGAGGAAAGCAGGTCCTGTCTGCGATGATCCGCGAGGAGCTCATACGCCAGGCTGCTGCACGGGAGGGTATCTCAGCCAGCAAGGCCGATATTGACGAGGAAATGAGCAACCTTGTTAAGCAATTTGGCTCCGAGGCGGCGTTCGAATCTGTATTGACTCAGTACGGTATGACAAAGAAGGATGTGCTGGACCAGATAGAGGTAAGCTTGTTGCTTAATGCTCTGGCTACGAAGGACGTTACCGTGACGGATGAGGAGCTCTTGAAGTACTATAACGAGCATAAGGCTGATTTCAAAGAGCCTGAACAGGTTAGGGCCAGGCACATACTTGTGTTCGATGAAAAAGAGGCGAAGGGGATCCTGGCACAATTGAAGTCGGGCGCTGATTTCGCTAAGATGGCGAAAGAGAAGTCCAAGGATCCCGGGACGAAGGATAAAGGCGGCGATCTGGGTTATTTCCAACGTGGTACGATGGACCCGGAATTCGAAAAGGCTGCCTTCTCCCTCGGCGTTGGCCAGACTAGCGGCATCGTTAAGTCCGCCTATGGCTATCACATAATAAGGGTGGAGGCAAGAAAGCCAGAAAGGCAATTGGCGTTTGATGAAGTGAAAGGCAGGATTGAAAAGCAGGTCAAGAGGGATAAGGCGAAGCCGGCTGGCGAGGTTATAGCCGGGCTGGCCCGAAATGCTAGGATAAAAATAAATTCCAAGAGCCTGAGGAGTGTGCTGGATACTCTGGCGTATTGAGAGTACCTGCAATTGAGAGTACGTGCATGAGAGTACCAGCAAAGGCGGCATTATCAGGATGTCTTGGGTGAAAGAGGAGGGGTTATCCCTCCTTTCCCTTTGCAGTGAAGGAGATTCCAGCACGACCTCGAATTATCAAATGGTGGGGCGGTTTATTAAATGACCAGGATGAAAACTGCAGCGAAAACAGGGAGGGGGGCTAGAGTAGCCGCGATCAAGCCCGGGTCAGCCGCCAGCGAGGCCGGCCTGGAGGGAGGCGATATCGTCCTTGGCATCAACGGCTCTCCTATCGCTGATATTATAGATTACAGGTTCCTTGAAACGGACACACACCTTGAGCTCGAGGTCATGAAGAAAGACGGGGAGCTCTGGGTGATAGATATAGACAAGGATTATGACGAGGACATAGGGATAGAGTTCGAGTCTGTGACGTTTGACGGGATCAAGACGTGTCGGAATAGGTGCATATTTTGCTTCATAGACCAGTTGCCGGGTGGCCTGAGGGAGAGTCTTTATGTCAAAGATGATGATTACCGCCTCTCATTTTTATACGGGAACTTCATTACCCTGACAAACATGGCCCATGCTGATCTCGAACGTATTGCACGGATGAAGCTTTCGCCCCTTTACATCTCGGTTCACGCAACCTTACCTGAGATCCGGGCAAGGCTTCTGGGCAATCGAAACGCCGGGCGGGTCATGGATCAAATTGGCTGGCTGGCCGGTTCCGGTATAGAGATGCACATCCAGGTAGTATTGTGCCCCGGTTTGAATGACGGGCGGGTACTGGATACTACCATATCTGACCTGGCCGGTTTCTGGCCGCGTGTGAAATCCATCGGAGTTGTCCCCGTCGGCCTTACGCGTTACAGGGACGGGCTTCACCCTCTGAGACCGGTAACGAAGCTCGAAGCTCAAGCCGTGGTTGACCAAATTGAGGGATGGGCGGCGGAATTCAGGCGGCGGTTCGGGTATTCGTTTTGTTTCGCCGCTGACGAATTCTACCTCATGGCGGGGCGTGAGGTGCCGGACGCTTCAGCTTATGAGGATTTCCCCCAACTTGAAAACGGTATAGGGCTCATCCGGTTATTCCGTGACGAGCTCGACAAGCTACGCGGGCTTCAGGCCCCAACCCGAGCTCGCGGGGGCCGGGGCCAGGGCCGGATTTCCAGGAGCATATCCGTTGTGACAGGCATTCTTGCACAAGATATAATTAAAGAGGCGGCTTCATTTGTAGAGGAGAGCCTCCCGGGGCTTAGCTTGAGAGTATACCCGGTGAGAAACCGGTTCTTCGGCGATACTATCTCGGTTGCCGGCCTTGTCACCGGGAGAGACGTTATTGAGACCCTCTCCGCACAAGGAGCACCGACAACCGGAGGGATAGCAATCCCGTCAGTAATGCTGAAAGCGGGCGAGAACGTCTTCCTAGACGGGATGAGCACGGGAGATATTGAAGCGGCTTTACATGGGCCGGTACACGTAATAGAGCCGACGCCGGGGGCGCTGTTTAAACTGGCGTGCGAGATCATGGGGGAGCGGGTCAGCGACGCGCGGTCCGGCCGCCCCGAACTCGACCCGGC
Organism: Bacillota bacterium; assembly: GCA_012839815.1. Lineage (GTDB taxonomy): Bacteria > Bacillota > SHA-98 > Ch115 > JABLXJ01 > JABLXL01. Next base: position 37,094 of record DUMQ01000072.1, read on the forward strand.
AACGGCAGGGCATGGAGAAAGGCGGGTTAAGATCGGTGGTGAATACGCCGGTTGTAGCGATAGTGGGAAGACCCAATGTGGGGAAATCTACGCTATTCAATAGAATCATAGGGGCCAGGGTGGCTATTGTTGAAAAGACGCCCGGCGTAACCAGGGATAGGATATATGAATGGGCGGAGTGGCGAGGCAGGCGCTTCCTGCTTGTAGATACCGGTGGGATTGACGTGACCCCGGAGAAGGCCAGGACCGGAACCCGGGAGGATGACCCGGAGATCATAGAGAAGACGCGGCGCCAGGCCGAAATCGCCATAGCCGAAGCGGACATTATATTGTTTGTTGTCGACGCCAGGGACGGCGTTACGCCAGGTGATCATGATATCGCCGGTATCCTTCGACGCTCGGGGAAGCCGGTCCTCCTCGTCGCTAACAAGCTCGAGGGTGGAGGGAGACTTGAGGCCAGGCATATGGAGTTTTACGAATTAGGCCTTGGCGAGGCCTTCCCAATCTCGGCCATGCATGGCGAGGGCGTGGGGGATCTCCTCGATGCCGTAACGGAAATCATTGGAGGGCCGGGAGGTGCCGCTGAAGATGAAGGTGCCGGAGATGCTATAAAAATGGCCGTGGTCGGGCGCCCGAATGTTGGGAAATCCTCCCTTGTCAATAGAATCCTTGGCGAGGAAAGGTTTATAGTGAGCGACGTGCCCGGGACGACGAGGGATGCCATAGATACCCTATTTCGTCATGGGGACCAGCTGTTTGAAATCATTGATACGGCGGGAATCAGGCGTAAATCAAGGATCAAGGACCAGCTTGAAAGGTATTCCGTTGTCAGGGCGCTCCGTGCAATAGATAGATGTGATGTCGCCGTCCTCGTTCTGGACGCCGTTGAAGGAGCGACTGAGCAAGAGACAAAGATAGGGGGGTACATCCATGAGGCAGGACGCGGCTGCATAATCGCGGTAAATAAGTGGGACCTGGTTAAGGAGCGCGAAGATGTTGCGTCGGAGCTTGAAAGTGATATACGGAACACCCTCGGTTTCCTGGACTATGCCCCCATTGTTTTCACATCGGCCCTTACCGGTAAGGGGGTGGCAACGCTTCTCCGAAGGGTAAAGGACGTCTTCACCGGTTGGAGCTCCAGGATACAAACCTCAGCCCTGAACCAGGTGATCCAGGAGGCTATAGTGAGGGTCGAACCCCCTTCACATAAAGGAAAGGAGTTAAAGGTATATTATGGAACCCAGGTCAGGTCCAGGCCGCCGGCTTTTGCGATATATGTAAATGATCCTGATTTGATGCACTTCTCTTATGAACGGTATCTCGAGAATGAGATACGGGAGGCTTTCGGTTTTGAGGGCACGAAGATAGAGCTATGGGCGCGCAGGAAGACCTGAATAAACAGCGCCGGCAATGGAACGAGGTTACGACGGCGGTGAAGCTACAGGCCGGCTAAGGTACAAGCCAAGGTATAGAAAAAGCACAAGAAGAGATGTTAGAGGAAAACTTAAGCTGGGATAGGGGGCAGGGGAAGCGTGGGGACGGCTGATATTGGTGCAGGGACAATTGCTGTATCTGTAATTATGAGCTACATCATTGGGTCAATCCCATTTGGTTATGTCGTGGGGAGGTTGCACCGGGGGGTTGATGTTAGAAAGTACGGGAGCGGCAATATTGGAGCAACTAATGTTTTGCGCGTCCTGGGGCCGTTTCCTGCCTTTTTGGTCCTCCTGGGCGATTTCGCAAAGGGTGCCGTTGCGACAGCCTGGGGGTTTAAAATCGGCGGGCCCCTTATGGCTACCGTATGCGGCGTCGCCGTGGTGCTTGGAGGGCACTGGTCGGTTTTTCTCAAGTTTGGCGGCGGGAAAGGCATAGCCGTAAGCACAGGAGTGGTAACCGTTTTGATGCCCAAGGCCGTCGTTATACTCGCAGTTGTCTGGGTTGTCATAGTAGCCCTTACGCGGTATGTCTCCCTTGGATCTGTACTTATCGCGGTTCTTTTCCCGTTTATCGCGTGGGCCCTGGGCGGGCCTCGCGAGTATCTCCCCACGAGCGTTTTGATCGCACTCCTTGTGATTTATAAACACAGGTCGAATATTAAGAGATTGATTGCCGGGACAGAATACAAGCTGGGTCAAAAGGTAAACTCGGCTCATGGTAAGGACAACAATGCGTGAGGAAGGGCCTGAAGAAAAGAGATCGCGTGTGAAATCGTGTAAAATTATTGAAGGAATATATAAAGATATAATTTGTGGGAGGGAGAAACCGTGAAGAACAATTTAATAATGCTGGGGTTAAGCTTGGGTATATCAATACTTGTCGCGATTTGGGCCTACCGGGATGCCCGGACGCGCGATTCCAACCCATTTTTGTGGAGCGCAGGAGCTGTGATCGGTGGTTTGATGTTGCCATTTCTCGGCGCGCTTCTGGTACCGGTGCTTTATATAATTTTCAGGCCAAAGGGCCATCTCAACACGTGCCCGCATTGTAATAGGAAATACATTAATTATCTGGCCTTCTGCCCTCATTGCGGCAAACCAGTCAAGAAAGAATGTCTGAGATGTCACGAGAATATGGAGCTCGATGCGACAGAATGTCCCTATTGTCGGATGAAGGCATAAGCGAACCTCGCCGCCACCCGGGGATGGAGATACTCGGGCAAAAATGAAGATGGGGGAAGGATTTACTCGCCGAGTGTCGAAAAGCTAACTATGTTATTCTGATATCCTTACGGGGGGAGCGGGGGTGCTCGATAAGCGCGGGAGGATAGAGAACCTCATTGAACAGCTTACTGCTTTGGAGAAAGACCTCGAAACCCTCGATGAGAAAATACGCGATAAGGCGAGCGACCAGATGGTCCGTGCGCGCGAGGAGATAATTGACCTCCTCCTGGTGGCGTTGAAGGAGGGTGATGTTACGGCGCGCCGCGGGGCTGCATACGGCCTTGGTAAACTCCGGGACCAGAGGGCTGTCCAGGCATTGATTTATGCGCTAAATGATGACGATGACTCGGTTCGCGGTTGGGCGGCGGAAGCCCTGGGTCTTCTGGGGGATAAAAGCGCGATACGCCCCTTGATCCTGGCGTTGAAGGACCCGAATCCGTATGTTGGTTACAGCGTCTCGTCTTCGCTAAAACGTATAATTGACGAAAAGGATATCATGTTCCTCATCGAAGCATTAAGAAACCCCGAGCGTAACATACGCCGGAGAGTGGCGAAGATCCTCGGGGAACTGCGAGATGACAGGGCTGTCCCGGCTCTTATGGCCCTTGTCGGAGATGAGGACAAGGGGGTTCGGTACGAGGCCGTCGAGGCGCTGAGAAGGATCGGCGATCACAGGGCCGTTGATTCCTTGATTACAGCCCTTAGTGATGAGTGCCGAGATATCCGCTATAGCGCTATTCAGGCCTTGCGTAGTTTCGGGAACAGGAGGGCCGTTGAACCCCTCGTCCGGTTATGCTTTGAAGATGAAGACCTGCGTTTCCATGCCCTACATGCCTTGAAGGCAATCTGTGGCGATGACGCTGTGCGTCCTGTCGTCAACGCCCTTGAAGAGGTCCGGAATCTTGTCAGTATTACGGCTGCTCGCGTCTTGGCCCAGGGAGAGCTTCATAGGGCGAGCGGGTGAAACGCGAGCGCGGACCGGGAGATGCACTGTTGGCCTGCAAAGGGGGCCGGGTGAGACTAAAGATACGCCGAAAGGCAAGATACGCCGGAAGGCGTCTTTTTTCACATATAAACATATTAAACATATAGATTGAAGAGGATAAGCTATAAAAAAGAAGATAAGCCAAGGGAATACCTGGATTGTTTAGGCATATGTTATACATAATTATTTATTGAGGGGAAGTTGAACTGTTATGTCGACGGGGATAACGCAGGTGGAGGTCGTATGGCGGCTTGCCCTTGCCTGTCTTCTCGGCGGGCTTATAGGGCTTGAGCGCGAAAGCCATAGAAGACCGGCCGGATTTAGAACCCATATACTGGTCTCGGTCGGCTCGTGCCTTGTGATGATTCTTTCCATCCATGGCTTCAGCGAATTTACGACCGTAACGCGTGACCCTGCGCGGCTCGCGGCCCAGGTGGTAAGCGGCATAGGCTTCCTGGGGGCAGGCACGATCTTCAGGGAAGGCCTGACAGTCAAAGGCCTGACCACCGCAGCGAGCCTCTGGGTTGTGGCAGGGATAGGGCTTGCCGTCGGTAGCGGGGCGTATCTCGCCGCAACGGTCACCACTGCCATGGTTGTCGCCGTCTTGATAGTCCTGGACAGAGTTGAGAAGAACCTTATTTATACAAAGCAAAATACGCTTTTTGTCGCGGCATCCGACAAGCCCGGCCAGCTCGGGGCGGTCGCAACGACGCTCGGGCGTTTTGGGGTAAGCATTAAAGGGGTCGACATGGAGTTTGTTGAGCAGGACAATGAGGCCCGCATCCACCTGTCCCTGGAAGTACCCTCGAATGTGCCACGGGAGAAGCTCATAGAGGAGATATCGCATCTTCCCGGCGTTCACGAGGTGAAATACGGCCACTAAACTAAATTGAAAAATTGAAAAAACGAAAAATCTATTAGGTGAGTGAGTTAATGGTAGTGCTTGTTACAAACGATGATGGTATATACTCTGACGGACTTCGTGCAGTTGTTAGGGCCTTGAAGGATATATCAAAGGTTGTAGTGTGCGCTCCGGACGGGGAAAGAAGCGCCACGGGGCATGCTATAACAGTGTTCCGTCCCCTGCGTGTCGAGAGCGTTACCTTAGCGGATTTAGATGTCGAGGCGTGGATGGTCGACGGAACTCCATCTGATTGCGTTAAGCTTGCATGTGAGGTCCTGTTGGCTGAGCCGCCTGATGTAGTGGTATCGGGGATTAACCGTGGTCCGAACCTCGGTATGGACGTATTGTATTCAGGGACGGTATCCGCCGCAATCGAAGGAGCTATTATGGGAATACCCTCAGTAGCCGTTTCCGTCGCTGCTTTCGAGGAATGCAATTATTCGGGTGCCTCGGCGTTCACGGCACGCATGGTCAAGAAGATTGCGGAGGGAACCCTCCCGGCCGGCATCCTTCTTAATATTAATGTTCCCTCGATGGAGGATTCGGAGATTGCAGGTGTTGCCATAACCAGACTCGGGACCCGGAAATATAAGGACGTTTTCGATAAACGGATAGATCCGCGGGGGAGGACCTATTATTGGCTTGCTGGAGAGGTAGTTGAATGCGACGAATGCGATGATGTTGACGCAGTCGCCATCAAGAATAATATGATCTCTGTTACACCCATACATTTCGACCTCACCCGGTATGAACTCCTGGATGAGTTGAGGAAGCTCGATCTCAGATAACCACCTAACCGCCATAATGGCACACTCGTGAGCTGGCATCTGGTGCACATGGTGCATATGATATCTATGCGAACCAGCAACCAGCGGACTTGGAGGGTGCCGTCGTGGAAGGGCATTACCCGGTTTTACCATTTGTTCTAATCGCGACCTTCATTTCATTTGTATGTATCCTTGAGATCGGGTTCGGGCTGTTTTTTGAGATTACAGGTGGAATGTCGTATAAGATCATGAGAATATGGGCAAAGGTGATCTTCGTTACAACCTGTGTGTATGCTTTATCGATTTTGAGTATAGCTATATATATGCTGGCGGGGCTTATGGCGAGGTGAAGGTTAAGGCAGGAATAGGGGTAAGAAAAATAGAATGAATAATGAATAGGGAGTAAGGATAATAGGATTTAAAGAAAGCCAATAAAGCATGGCAAATTGGGGGACAATGGGTTGAGCAAAAAGGTTGCCGTCATCATGGGTGGTCGTTCGAGTGAACGGGAAATATCGCTCAAGACTGGGGAACAGGTGGCAAAGGCACTCGAGGCAAAAGGCCATGAGGTGGTAAAACTTGATCTCAATGAGCATCTTGTAATGGATTTACAGAGTGCCGACCCCGACGTGGTCTTCATCGCTCTTCACGGGCGCTACGGCGAGGATGGGTGCATCCAGGGGATGCTTGAGATACTAGGGATCCCTTACGTTGGGTCCGGTGTGCTGGCAAGCGCTCTAGCCATGGATAAAGAGATGTCCAAGAAGATATTTCGTCTCGAGGGTATACCTACGCCTGCGAGTTATTGCGTGGAGAGACGGACTTACCGAGCGCTGAAGGAGACTCCAAAGGTAAATGATATCGTGACTACCCTGGAAAAGAGGTTTAAATACCCCTTCGTAGTCAAACCAAACAGCCAGGGTTCGACCATTGGGTTAAGTGTGGTGGCTGAGCGAAGCGAGCTTCTTGCGGCACTCGAAAACGCCTTTGAATATGATTCAAGGGTGCTTATTGAGGAGTATATAAAGGGGATAGAGATAACCGTAGGTATAATTGGAAACGAAAACCCCAGGGCCTTGCCCGTGATCGAAATAGTTCCCCTGACAGGTTTCTACGATTATAAGACCAAGTACACCAAAGGTTTGAGCGAGCACATCATCCCCGCCAGGATAGGTGAGCATGCGACCAAAAAGGCGAAAGACCTTGCACTTCGCGCCCACTGCGCCCTCGGGTGCAGCGGAATGTCGCGAGTTGATATGATAGTAAGCTCTGAGGGTAACCAGAATGAGGTATATGTCCTGGAGGTTAACACCATACCCGGCATGACAGAAACTAGCCTTGTACCTGACGCGGCACGGGCTGCAGGTATAGAATTCCCTGAGCTCGTTGATATGTTGATCGGTTTTGCGCTTGAGAATAGTCATTGATTATTATGGGGTTCATTCTCTACCCTGCAGCCAGAGGTTAGGCAGGCCGGGACCGGGCTAAAACGCCGGCCTGACCTGCCAGATATTTAGCTCCTTGATGCCGAATTTTAATGCTTCCTCGTGGGAGTGCATGAAGATATCTATCCGGTGACCTTTTATTGCTGATCCTATATCTTCAGCTCTGTATATTCCCATCCCTTCTATATAAACCCAGGTCCCAAGCGGTACTATCTCCGGGTCAACCGCGATCGTGTGATCCGCCTCAGCAAAACGCCCGGATGCCGTTACTCCGAAGGCGGGGTGATCTTCGCTCTTTCCTGTGCATTTGGGACAGGCATCATACGCCGTAGCTTTAACGCGAATCGGGTTTTCAGGGGCTAGATACTCCGGGGACATGGGCGACATGGAAGTCGCTACAGCGGCCTGTGCCGCATTTCAACTTAAAGAAGTCAAATGTAATGTACCAAGCAGTATTCCTATAGTGCTTATAGCTATTACAGCCTCAAGCCCTTCTATAAACCTTAGAGAGTATATCATATTATTTATCTGACCTCCCTGCATTGATGCTAAATAGACTTAAGGTTCGTAGTTTAGGTTGCCCAAAGTAGAGAGTAAGCTAACCATTAAAGATATGTGAAACCTGGATGGTAGTGGGGGTGGCTGCATGTTTAGGTATGACGTACAGCTACAGGAAATATCTCAAAATTTAAAAACAATTATTGATAACATCGGTGAAGGAATACATGTGGTCGATGCCGACGGGAGGCTGGTCTTTATAAATGAGACGGCGCGAAGCCTGTTTCATCCGGGGAATTTTGACGTAACCGGCAAACACATAATGGAAGTGTTTACCGGGAACCGGTCGAAGGGAGAAGCTCTGCTTGAAGCTTTGAAGACCGGCCGGGTCATCGTCGAAAAAGAGGAGACCCTCTTTAGAGATGACGGCAGTATCCTCACCATCTCATCCAGAAATATACCCGTCAAATTGGGGAGCCGGATCATCGGCGCGGTCAAAATCTCTCGCGATGATGCGGTTGTAGCGGAACTAACGCGGAGGCTTATCGATCTCCAGACCGGTCTCTATAAATCAGTAGGTGCCGGGGAAAGGGCGGAGACGAAGCAGGTTGATCAATTCCTATTACCACCGGCCGGCATTGAGAGTATCGTTGGGATAAGCGGGGCTATAACCCAGTTGAAGCATGACCTGCAAAAGATCGCGGCAGTGGATGACCCCGTGGTGCTTTGTGGCGAGCCGGGCGTCGGGCAGGAGCATGTTGCAAGAACTATACATGCGGAAAGCAGTTCTGCCAGGCGCCATAGCCCCTTTATCTATCAGAGCATCAAGGCTATACCCGGAAGCATGGTGGAGGAGGTCTTATTCGGCAGGCAATCCCCGGGAGGAGTAGATGCTCGTGAAGATGGAGAACAAGGGTGGCAGGGGATAATTGGTCTCGCCGATGGTGGTACCCTATTTCTCAGGGATATAGATGCTATGCCCGGAGAACTCCTGGCGAGGCTTGTAGCGGCCATGCGTGAACGGCGGATCTATAGGGCTGGTGGCCCGGTGCCTAAAGGGGTTGATGTAAGGTTTATAATTGGAATATCCATATCCTCTGCCGCGGCTGGCGATGGGGAAGGCTCAGCAGGCGAGGACCTATCCAAGGCATGGGAGGACGCGCACAAGGATCTCTGCTCAAAGGTTGGGGCTATCCCCATCTTTATCCCACCCCTCAGAGACAGGAGGGAAGACATCCCGCACCTGGTAGCGCACTTCATCTCTGAATTCAATAGCAAGTTTGGAAGGCATTACAGGGGCATATCCGAGGCAGTGAGTATTATATTTCAGAATCATAGTTGGCCGGGAAATGTAAGGGAACTCAAATACACAATTGAGCGGGCAATGCTCTTGTTCGAGGATGATTTGATAAGGGTTGAGCATCTAACGCCCAATTTACAGCACATTGCCGATAAACTCGGGCTGTCAGAGAGCAGGCTCCCGGCGACCGGGCCAGCACCTTCGAGCAAAGCCGGGCCATTGATCTCGGGCCGCCCGCTCCGCCTCGCCGTGGAAAATCTTGAGATAGAGATGATGAATGAGGCAATAAAAAAGGCCGGGGGTAATATCTCAAGGGCAGCCAGACTCCTCGGTATTCCCCGGCAGACGCTTCAATACAGGTTGAAGAAATACAGCAATCTAATAGCGCGTTCTACATCTTGAATTTCGCTACCAGACTCTGCAGGCCTTTAGCCATTTCGGAAAGAGAATCTGCGGATGCCGACATCTCCTGGATAGATGCGTTCATTTCCTCTGTTGACGCCGATACCTGCTCGGCGGCGGCTGCGCTTTGCTCGGAAACGGCCGCCACATTATCTATGGACTTCCTGACACCCTCAGCGCTCGCCGCCATCGTCTTAGTCGCCGCGGTGTTCTCGTCGGCTATGGCCACTATCTCATTGATGGCTTTTTCCACCTTCAAGCTGGCATCCTTAAGCGCCCTAGATGATAGGATCAATTCAGATACCATCCTCTCGGCCCCAGTTGCCGCCTGGAATATCTCATTAAGAGTCTTGCCTGCTTCTTGGGCTACCTGGCTCCCGTTTGCTACTTCCTTTATTCCCTCATCTATCGCGGTTACTGCTTTCTCCGTTGCTTCCCTGATGTTTCCGATGAGGGCCGCTATCGCCTTGGTCTCCCTAGAGGAACGTTCGGCGAGCTTTCTCACCTCATCGGCGACCACCGCAAACCCCCTGCCGTGTTCACCAGCCCTTGCGGCTTCAATCGCGGCATTTAGAGCTAGCAGGTTGGTCTGCTCGGCTATGTCGTTTATAACCTCCAATATCTTTCCAATCTCCTGCGAATGAGCATCCAACTCTCTTATCCTATCAGCGACCTCTTGCGTAGTTGTCCGTATGCCTTCCATGCTTGCAACGACATTTTCAGCGGCCTGGCTACCCTTGGCTGCAGCCCTGGCATTATCGCTAGATGTCGAGCCTACGGTTTCCAGCATATTCATGGCTTTATCCAGGGAGTTGTTCATCTCGCTCACTGCATCGGATGCCACACGTATACTCTTGACCTGGGACTCAGCGCCCCTGGCGACCTGCCCGATTAACTGGCTGAGTTGGTCCACGGAGGATGCGCTACTTGCAGCGCTTGTGCTCTGTTCTTGGGCACCGCTCGCTACCTGGTTTACTGTCTCTGATATCTGCAGGATGGCTTTTGCTGATTCCCGCGCACTCGATGAAAGCTCCTCGCTTGTTGAGGCTACCTGCTCGGCCGAGGATCTGAGCTGCCCGACAAGATTGCGGAGACCTGTGACCATTTGGGAAAACGCCTTTGCTACAGTCTCAACTTCATCCCCCGTACTGATCCGTGGCACCTCAACAGAGAGGTCTCCCGTCGCCACAGCCTGGGCGATGTCAGCTACGCGACTCAGAGGCCTGGCTATGCCCCTTGAGATGGTTATCGCCAGGATTATAGCTATTAGTGCGATCACTAGGATAGCAGATATAGAGATATTCCTAAGGCCTGTGACCGGGCCATAAAGCTCCGATGCCGTAAGGGAGATGCCCACGCCCCAGCCGTTACCTTTATAATCCCCATGCCCTGTAAGTGGCGTGTAGACGAGGACCCGTTTTTCCCCGTCCGATGATGTATAGCTCACGACTCCTTCCTTACCAGCGATCATATCTTTAACTGCAGCCGCCAGCCCTCGACTCTCGGACTTCAGCAGCTGTTCATTCAGGATCTTATTCTGGTCAGGGTGGGCGATTACGACGCCGCTCCTATTTACAAGAAATGCATATCCTGACCCGCCTGAAGCCTTTTCAGTTGCGGCGACCTCATCCACTATAGCCTGGATTGCGGACATATCTATTTCTTCCAGGACCGCGCCCATGAACATATTGCCGCTTGCCATTATCGGCGAGGCTATTTTAATTGTCGGTCGCCCGAGAACCTCGCTCACCTCGCAGTCTCCGCAGTAGAGGTTTCCGGATTGGACAGCCGCAAACCACTCATCGTTCGCCATATTCCGGTCAGTCTGGGCTCCAACTGATGTGAGGACGCTTCCGGTGGCGTCAACGTAGTATGCCGCTACGATTCCGTTCCCCAGGACATTGGAGAGGGCCTGGGCGTAAACAGCCTGTTTTGTAAGGGATTCGAGGTCTTTCATTCGTTCCTCGATAAAACGGTCAACCTGGCTGCCAAGAGTCTTGGCCTGGGCAAGGCGGGCATTCTTGAGTTGGTCTGAAAGGGCCACAGTGCTGTTTCTATAAGATATCAAAGCAATAAAGGCTGAAGGTATTATGGAGAGGATAAGAAACCAGATAAGAAGCTTGTTTTGAAGTTGAAGCTTGACCGCGTATTTTAACATCCGTTTTGCCATTAGATTTACCACTCCGTCTCCTGTGATCTTCCGGCTTACTATCTACGCTTACCAACCCGGCCCCGCCATGACTTCCTCCGGGGTATCGACCTGGTACCGGCCTATTATATATTTATCGGGCGTTTGCTCAGGAAGTTTATATGCCCGGGCCATCTTACTTCTTTTCGCAACTCCTTTTCACACCTGGGAGCCGGGGCACATACTATGTAATGCGAGGAGGCAGAGGTGTAAAATCTGTCTCCTTCTCCCCTGGGAGTGAGGTTGGTCCACCCCAGGGGTGATGTAAACAGTCCTATGAATCGCCTGCTTTGCAGGGCGATGGCTTCCAGGGAGGTGAAACCACATGGCAGAAACCGCTGACGTCAAGACCCTCGGAAGTAGCAGTAATCCCTGGTGGATTTGGGTAATCATCCTGGCGGTCTTCACTATCGCAGTGCTCAGCGTTTGGTTCTTCTAACCTTGCAAGCTTTGCAAACGAGATCCAGGATAACCACCACCCTAATTGAGGGCACAAGAGACGCTAAAGCAGGGGATGGTAGCCTCTACCTTACCCCTGCTTTTTGCATGACTTAAATTTTAGCAGCCCAAATAAAAATGGCAGGGGAGACAGGACTTGAACCCGCAACCTACGGTTTTGGAGACCGCCGCTCTGCCAGTTGAGCTACTCCCCTTGATATTCCTGCATTTCTCCTGGTGGTCTATTCTTGGTACCGGCGGTTTGCATTTATGCATCAGCTTATGCATAAAGAAAGACCGTCGGTGTTCTTTTTCCAGCGGCATGTTTGACGCCGAATCCAATGTAGTATTAGACATCCGCTTTCAGAGTTCCTTCTGAAGTTGTAGGATTCTTGGCGGGCGGCCAGGAGGACGGTAGAGACCCTGGGCTTTCTTTTCTTCTCTCTCCCGTGCACGCTGCCTTCTCTTCTTCATCCTTTCACGGCAGAGATCAGAGCAATACACTTGGTTCCTTTTTATCGCTATGAAATATAGACCGCAGGCCGGACAACAGTAAACCTTCTTCCTTCCTGTAAGATCGAGAAACATCTGTAACCAAAAGCAAGATAGCAGAGAATCATAACGCCAGACTATGGCATTTTCCTTTAGGGACAAAAATGGTCTCACCCCTGCTAAATGGCGTGCGAAGTTTAATTCAACAAGATCGGTCCCCCATTCTATCGTTCCCTCCGCCTGGTTGGGATTCTGTTTTGCTAGTTCACGAAAGATAGCGAAGCTAACAGGGTTCAAGGGATCATTAACCTTGCGGGGCTGATTTAACAGGGAATCGAGCTGATTGACCATGTCTTCAAGAGGCATGCTCATCTTTTTCTTGTTCCGCAGACAGTTATACAGGTCAAGAGTTAACTTCATTTCACGCTGGCTTTCTTCGATGGCCGATAATGGCTCCCCAAGATAGTATCCTGTAATAGCGTCCACACCCCAAGCATGGAGCCTGTCAAACCAGGAGGAATGGACTCCCCACGGCGATTCATACCCTAGCGGAACTATCCCCAGCGGACCGTACCTGCTAAAAATGTCTCGACTCCCGCTATGTCGTTAAGATTAAGGTTCAAAAAAATCTCATAGGGAGCAGCCAATGCACCCTTTTGAGGGTCTTCTACAGCTTTTATCTTATGTTCCCTATATTCCTTCATCGGGTCATAACGCTGAAAATCTACAAACTCAGGGGCCTCCTCGTAGCCTTCATCCTCCGGATTTCCTCTGAGCTTATGCCTCCCCCCGGGAAGCATCACCGGCCTGACATGACCATCTTCCACCTTCACCTTGAATCTCACCCAGTTTGTGCCTTCAAGCAAGACCGCACGCATTGAGCCTTCACCTACCTAAATTCTGTCCCCGGGGTATGGGACTATGTGGGCACCTGGCTTTATTGTAGAGTAATGTCGGTCGAAAAGAGAAACAAACCCTGAATTCATTTCTACAAAGGGAGGGCGATAAAGATGAAAGTGGCCCGTTTATTAAGCCCGCGTGCCGCGAAGCTGGCTATAGCTTTGGAATGCTCATTATCAGGCGGAAGAGGGGTCGTTACTTATGAAACGCTTGGTCAAATGACCGGTTTCGGTTCGTCCGCGACAATCTCTGCCGCCTTGCGGGAATTGGAAGCCTTTGGGATTATTGAGGTTAAACGAAAACACGGAGTGAAGGGGTGGTTAGAGGGGCTGGAAATAAATTTAAAACCCGTGCCGGAAACCCCGCCTCCCGCCGCTATCGCCTTGGGGCGAGCCAGGCTGGCCCGACGACGAAAGAGGCTGGAAGAGGAGGAGAGGGCTTGGGAGGCGGCGGGAAAATGAGGCTGTTTTGTAATTATCTGGGGCGTCGGGTATTAGCCGGGGAGATCGTGGATGGGATTTTCCGGAAGTATGTTAAATCCTGGCAAAAGTTGTATGTGCTGGATGCTTATGGTCTAGATAAATCTTACATCGATGAATTGGAGAAACATGGATGCCACACCATTGAATTACATGAGATTGATACCGGGGATGTATATACCATTGATCTCCAAAAATTCTACGACCTGGCTATTCCAAAGGCTTTGGGGAAATTTGGAATCCGCTACTACCTACCATTGCGATATTGGAACAAACTGCCAGGCACGAGCCTGGCAAGAGGTGATGCGACATATGCCGTCTGAGAATATTTTACAGCAAATGGCCTTAAATTATTACAGGCTGGGCTGGTCGATTATTCCTCTCCAGCCAAAAAATAAGAAACCTGCCGTTCCTTCCTGGGAGTCGTATCAAAAGAGCCGGGCGGCAGAGGAGCAGATAAAACGCTGGTGGGAAGGAGATTCTTCCTTCAATATTGGGATCGTCACCGGAGCTATCAGCGGAATCGTTGTTTTAGACATTGACGGCGACGAAGGCAAGGCGAGTGTGAAAAGCCTCTCTTTGCCCGCTACTCCTGTAGCTGAGACAGGCAAAGGGTGGCACTACTACTTCAAGCATCCTGGCGGCCAGGTGCCAAACGCTGTAGGCCTGCTCCCACACGTGGACCTCCGCGGTGACGGAGGATATGTTGTCGCCCCGCCAAGCATCCACCCGAGCGGGCGGCAGTACCGCTGGGTAGATGGATTATCCCCGGATGATGTTGATTTTGCCCCCTTGCCAGACTGGGTTTTAGAAAGATTGGGGAATCGTCCAAGGGTGGCGAGGGAGGTCTTGGCGGAGCCTATCCCCGAAGGATGGCGGAATGCCACGTTAACCAGCATAGCAGGGAGCCTGCGAGCCAGGGGTGCCGACGAAGCGACGATTCTCGCAACCCTTCGAAGTGTAAACCAAGAACGGTGTCAGCCACCATTACCGGATGATGAGGTCGTCGGTATCACAAGAAGCGTCTCCTCCTACGCGGTGACGGAAAACCTTTCGGACCTCGGAAATGCAAAGCGGCTGGTCTCCCTGCACGGCCAGGACCTCAGATATTGCCACCCATGGAAAAGATGGCTCGTGTGGGACGGGACGCGGTGGAAAGTCGACGGGACGGCAGAGGTAATCCGACGAGCAAAGAACACCGTTCAACAGATTTACGCAGAGGCTTCCCGCGAACAGGAGGGGGATAGACGGAAGGCACTTGCAAAACACGCTTTGAAGTCTGAGGCCGAAGCCAGGATTGAGGCAATGGTTGGCCTCGCAGCGAGCGAGCCGGGGATTCCTGTGCTGCCGGAGGACTTGGATCGTGATCCGTGGCTGCTGAACGTGATGAACGGAACGTTAGATTTGCGGACCGGAGAGCTAAGCCCATTTTCCGCAGTAGGGGGAGGTTCAATTAGGAATTCATTGTGGCCATTTTTTACGTGGCTACGGTTGAGGTGGTCGATATTCACCGATCAGAAGCCCGAGCTTTTGCAGGGTTCGGTAA
>DUMQ01000073.1 GCA_012839815.1 Bacillota bacterium
GGGAGGTATCTCAAGGATACGAAGAAGGGGCTACCGAAGATAGACAATGAGAAGATTCGCGAAGAGGAGAAGCTCGATGGCAAGTACCTGGTTCGGACATCGGATGATACACTCTCGGTAGAGGACGTAGCTTTGGGCTACAAGCAACTCATCGAGGTCGAGGATGCATTTAGGACATTGAAGACGACCCTTGACATAAGGCCGGTATATCACAGGCTATCTGACAGGATAAGGGCCCATGTCATGCTCTCATGGCTTGCGCTGCTTCTCGTGAGGGTAGCGGAGACGCGAACGAAGGAGAAGTGGCGGAACTTGCGGCGCGAGCTCGAGAGGATGCATGTTACCGAGCTCGACATAGGGGGTACAAGGGTATTCAGGAGGACCGATACCACAACAGCTCAGCAAACGATCCTCAAATCACTCGGGGTAAAGGAGCCGCCAACCATATGGGACATATCTCTGTGATCACCAGAAATTAGGAGATCCTAGGCACACACGTTTTAGAGACCAGTGGGCCGAGCGCCTTGGCATTAGTGCACTTAAGCCACCTTGTGTGTCTAGCCGCTGTCGAACTCGGGCCTGGGCCAGGTCACTATGTCGGGTACCTCAGCCTCCAGCCACCAGCTTCAAGGTGAGGGATATTGCATCATCAAGGAGAGTCCGGATGCGTTTTATCCAGCGGGATGCTGTGCGGACATCGACCCCTGCCTGCTCACAAGCTTTTTCGAGTGTGCTACCATCTGAGTATGACCTTACGCAACCTTCACGCACATTGGTGGTATGTGTTAGATGTGGCGCGAGGAAATCAGGAAGCACGCCGCAAGTCCTCTTGCACTTGGGGCACCGCCACCTGTAGATCGGGATAGACAAAGAGGTGTCATTTACAAGAGCGTGCCTGAAATATCGTGACCATGCCTTCATCACAGCCTCACAGTTAGAGCAATTCACCTTGATATCCGGTCTTTTCGTCGAATATGCGTCGAGGTAGTCCTTGATAGATTTAGCCAGCGCCATTACCATAGGCATGGGTGTTGTTTTGGGTTTGGCGAGGAGGTTGAGGGCCTTCTCGCCTTCTTCATATCCGCCCTTCTATCCAATGCTTCCTAACACTTAATGCTCCATATTCTGTGTCATAAACTACCATCCTCCTTCCTCCGGCCCATCCATAAAACAAAAAGCCCGGGTACCGTACTCCCGAGTTCCGGATCGCTGCCATCTTCAGTTGGATTTTTCCCTCATTCTAACGTCAAATTAAATCGGCTTCTACATATAGGCATAGCCCCCAATAAGCTCCTTGCCAAGATGGCTTCTGATATGCAGAAGCCCGATGGGTTGGTTGTTTTGACATACGAAGATGTTCCAACGAAGATATGGCCTCTTCCTGTTAGGGATCTAGTTGGAGTTGGCGAGAGCACGGAGAAGGCCCTGCATCGCATGGGTATCATGACTATTGGCGAGTTGGCTAAACACCCTCTCAGCTCTCTTGAGCGGAGATTCGGTGTTGTTGGCCGGGCCTTACATTTTGCAGCATTGGGGATGGATGACTCCCCGGTTCAGGCGGTGGCGCTTCCTATCAAGTCTATGTCCAACGAGTATACCCTTCCCGAGGACACCAATAGCCCCGATATCCTCAAGGCCCACATCCTCAGGCTCTCCGGCGAGGTGGGCATGAGGCTGAGACAGGCGGGTTACCTAGGTAAGACTGTCACAGTGAAGTTCCGCTATGATGATTTTGTCACTGTTACGCGTTCAGAGACTATGAGGGATTATATTGATTCCGATAGGGACATACTCGAGAAGGCCTGGGAGCTTTTCATGGGCAACTGGATAAGCTGGCGCAAGGTCAGATTGGTTGGCGTGGGTGTAACCAATCTCATTGAGCGCAAAAACTGTCAGAGGCAGCTCTCCCTCTTTGATGACACCTTCAAGCAGGCTAAGGTAGACCACGCTGTTGATGTTATAAAGAACAAGTTTGGTGTGAATGCCATCATAAAGGCGGGAGAAATGTCACTGAAAGGGAAGGACACTGCGATGCCTTCTGATCCTTAGTGAAGACTAGACATTCATGGACCCCACAGTCTCATCTCGCGTCTTCTATCCTCCTACTTTTTGTATAGCCTCAAAATTCTCTTACCGCGCATAGCCCTAGGTATGGGTTTGTCAGTCAAGCCATTACCTGACTGACCGCACCAATATCCGTCCCATTCCCCATCATACTATAGGGTGGTAAGTGCGCATAGCGCGTCGGAACCCTCTCTCGACAGCTCATCCCCGCTAACTTCTGCCTCCTTGCTACCAGGAGGTCATTGGCCTTTTCTACAATACTCTCGACATTGTACTCACATCCCGCCAAAAGTCAATGTCCCATTCTTTGGAGAACGAGACATTGGTCATTCAAGAATGCCCGCCATTGGAGAACAATCTTTTTCTACAATTCTTCTCACCCCCTGAAGGATTTTTCTGGATGAAGTAGAAAAATAGAACCATAAAAGTAGAATCATGACGAATATAGTGAGCATGATTTATGAGGAGGAGGAATAACGTGTCGAAAATTGTAAGGCGGCTTAGAGGTATTTTTAGGCACCTTAATGATGAAAGGGCATTTACTTTAGTAGAACTGCTTATCGTTCTAGCTATTATAGGCGTGCTTGCCACAATTGCAGTCCCAAGTATTACGAAGGCGGTAGATGGTGCGAGACTAAAAGCATGCCAGGCAAACATTTCGGCAATTGAAGCGGCGGCTGAACTTTTCTATACAGATTATGGAAGATATCCGACAACAGAGGAACTAAAAACAGACAAGATGGTAGCCTATTTTAAAGATAATAAATTCCCGGAGTGTCCATTAAATGGAGGGTATTCAATTAATGAAAAAACTGGAAAAGTCACTTGTGATCATAAGCTGCCAGGAAGTGAATAGGAAATAACATCCTAAAATTTTTTATGAGCAAAAGAAGGATTTCAGGCGTATAAAGAAATTGAATTGATATACATGCTGTTTCTACCTACTTCCTAAAGCTAGGATAAAAAACTTCTTATCCTGGCTTTCTTACTCTCATTAGCTCGCTCGCCCTCCAGGCTCGCTCGGGATTTATCGCTTTAAGGTGGTTGCCGAGGAGTAGAGAACGATACATAGGCTCTATTTTCTTTTTCGAAAAGCTATGTAGTTTCTATTGAAAAACCCTTACTTGATATGGGCCGAAGCTAGCGCCCCGGAACTGTACCTTGACAATTACATCAATCTTTGTATGGTCGGATCATTCCCTGGGTCTTTATACCATAAGAGCTGCCAACTTATCCAGAATTATGGGCCGATATCGAAATACCAACCCGGGCCTCTGTGCCATCATCTCCCTTGAAGAGGCATCGGTCCAGACCATAATTTCTCTTGAGCAGGCTGATGGTGACTTCTCCTCCCGACCGCCAGCGCTTGAGACGCCTGAACCAGGAGGTCTTCTCAAGTTCCTTTCTTACGGCTGAGTGAGCACCTTCCTGGCTTTGGGATGGCTATATGTCTTATCCCAAGACTCTCAAGCTCAGATTCATTCTCCGTGGAGTAGAAGCCTCTGTCAGCAGCATACTCTTTTATCTGTCTGTCAAGGGTTTGCATAACCTCCTGGGCCATTGGCACTGCTTCCTCTTGATCTGCGTTATTTGCGGGCGAAGGCTTTACGCGAATTATCTCGTCGTGGAGGAGGAAAATGTGTAGAGGGCCATCTGCCTTGCTCACGACCCGCCGAACGTCGTATTTCTCAAAACGCCTCTACACAGGAGAGCTGAGGGGAAATATAAAACCTGCCTGGGAAAACGGTAAGGCCTACAGTCAACAGACTGCAGGCCTGCACTTCCCCCACAGTCAGTCGAATTTGAAGCCTTCATCAAGGAAAACGGCTATACAGGCTTCGACCACATCGGGGTCGTATAGCGAACCCTTGCGTTCTTCGATTTCCTCTAGAGCCCTGTCGAGTCCGAGCGCAGGGCGGTATGGACGATGGGAAGATATGGCCTCCACGACATCTGCAACGCCCAATATTCTTGCTTCGAGGCTTATCTCTTCTCCTTTGAGCCCTTCCGGGTAGCCTGAGCCGTCCAGCCTTTCGTGATGCTGAAGTATGACCCCAGCCAAGGGCCAGGGGAACCTCACTCCTTCAAGGATCCTCTGTCCTGTTTCAGGGTGGCATTTTATGAGGGAAAACTCATGCCTGGTAAGTCGGCCTGGTTTGCTCAATATCTCGATCGGGACCGAAATTTTACCAACATCGTGAAGCAGGCCCGCAATGCGGATCTCCTCCACTTGTGATTCATCGAGGCCCATTTTCCTTGCTATCGCGCTGGCAAGTTTAGAGACCCTTTGCTGGTGTCCACTTGTATACGGGTCTCTTATCTCGCTCATCAGAGCGATTACCTCCACCGTCTTAGTCAGCCCTTCGCGGAGCTGGCTGACGGTCCGCTTGAGCTCCTCTTCCAGACGCAAGGATTTGAGGCCAATGGCGATGTCCTGGGCGACCTCGACCAGAAAGCCTATCTCCATTTGCCCGAAGGCGTTCTTCTCTGAGGAGTAGACATTTAGCGCCCCTATCGTTTCCTCCTTGTGTGAAATGGGAACGGCAATGCTTGAGGCAAATCCCCGTCTTGTGGCTTCCCCCCGCCATGGATCATATCTTGAGTCACTCGTTTCTGAAATATCACTCATAAGGACGGGACGTCCTGTTTTTATAGCTGTTCCTGTGGGGCCTTTGCCGAATTCGGACTCGTCCCAGGTGATCCTGACCTTGTGAAGATAGCCTCCGCCTGTCCCGGCGCTCGCCACAGGACGGACATCAAAACTGCCGTTTTCGACAATGCCGACCCATACAAACTTTATATAGTCGAGCCTTGTGAGGAGGTCGCAGATCCCTTGAAAAAGCTCTTCGTCATTTCTTGCCGATAACAACAACCGGTTCATCCTGCTGAGGATTATCGCCTGGGATAGTAAGCGAGTAACCCTCGGCTTTTCATATATTCCCTCTTCATAGATTCTTTCCATTAAACCCACGAAGTCTGGCGCAAACCCATCGAGGAGCATCTAGCGAGAACCTGTGACCTCCTTACAAATTAGGATAACCTGTTGTAATCCTGGTTGACATGGACGCTGTTTTCAGTAACTACACCTCATTTTACAACAGGCCTAAAAGCTGAGGGTGTGGCTTCCTCACAAGGCGTCGGGTAACATGCATAATCTTGAAGGCACGTTTCTAGTTGACAGGCTTGTGAGAACGGGCATTTTAGCGCGTGGTATGGCGGAAAGGGATCACTTCCCCGGCCGGGGCCTCCCCAACTTTTCTGCTCAACATAAATTATATCCCGGTGGCCCCGAATTTTCAACATGAAGACGCCGGTGTCCTGAAGAACGGGGATGTAAGGGAAACGGGCCTGTTCGTTCTCGGACATGTATATGGCTCAAAATCTCTCTGCCGAGGAGAAGCCCGCCGGCCCCCGGCCACACCTGCAGAAGCTGCCACTTTAATTCCAAGGGGCCATTTTTCTTCAGAAATCGCATTTACCATCCGCAAGGCGAGCTTCCTGGCTTCTTCTAGAGATTTCACGGTTATAACTACAAATTCATCACCTGCGTACCGAAATAGATAATCGAAGCCCTCTTCAACTAGGCTACCAAAGACCTTCGCCACCCTGCACAGGATCTCATCGCCCACCACATGCCCCAGTTCCTTGTCAACTGCACCGAAGAGGTTATAATCCCCACAAGCCGCCTGCCTTCCACAACCGGAAGCCCCCCGATCTTGGTCCTCTCCATGATCTCGGCTACTCTGGCCACTGAATCTTCAGGCTTGACTGTTATAATCTCTCTAGTCA
>DUMQ01000074.1 GCA_012839815.1 Bacillota bacterium
CCATGAAGCCCACGGAAAGGGATGCCAGGGTTGTAAGTCCGACCATGAGGACGACGTCATCAAGTCCGGGGTATGGACGATCCGAATGCATACTGCGCTTGTGAACCTCTGTGATAAAGACTACGCCCGTGCTGACCGCTGCATTAAGGATGCTCCCCCTAAATCCGTAGTAATAGGCCAGGAGCACTCCGGGCAGGAAGTATACATACCAGATGGCGTCCTCAAATAGTCCGAGGTTAAATCCATCTAGCTCCTTCCATGCAGGGAGCGCATAAAGGACCAGGGAGAGACCCAGGCAGAAAAGGTCAGAACGGCTGCATATAGACTTTCTCTTACGCCCGCATTGCGGACCGCTCCTTAGCGGCCCTTCATATAGCCTGCTCACCCGGACTGTTTCGCGGACCAAGATTCCTTACCCTCCTCTTGAGTTCGTCTTTTCATGGTCATAGGCGCCCGCGTGCGGGAGACAGGCTGAAAGCCCCTTCTTTCTCAAATAGGAGCAGAATGCCAGCACCACCTCTGGGTCAAACTGTGTGCCCGCACACTGTTCCAGCTCTACTATGGCCTCTTGGATTGTTATAGCGTGCCTGTATACCCTTCCCGAAACCATTGCATCAAAACTGTCAGCTACGCAAAGGATCCTGGAGGCCAGGGGTATCTCATCTCCTTTAATCCCGTGCGGGTACCCATGGCCGTCATAACGCTCGTGATGGTACAGGACAATCTCCGCTATACCTTTGAACCCGGGGATTTCGGCGATAAGCTCATGGCTCAGGACAGGATGCTTATGTACCTCCCTCAGTTCTTCATCAGTGAGTTTGCCGGGTTTAGATAGGGACGACCTTGGGACGCCGATCTTCCCTACGTCATGAAGAAGCCCCGCGAGATAAATAGCCTTTTGGTCATCAATGGATAGCCCCATCTCCCTGGCAATTATCTCGCTGTAATCGGCAACATTCTTGGAGTGCCTGGCAGTATGGCTGTCACAAAGGTCCATAAGGGCGGTGAGAGTCAAAAGGAAGGCTTGTTCCAGTAGCCCTCTACTATACTGCATGCCGGCTAGCTCTGAAAAGAGGTTCTTCAGCATTCACTGCGTCCCTCCTGAACCGGTTAGTCTATGTTGCCGATAATTGGAGGCCAGGTTTAGCTAGAAAGGAGACTCCAGGCGCCATGTGGGGGTAGGGCGGGGAAGTATACCTGGAGTTCTCAAGGGTTATCAAACCTTGAACCTTGCAACCAGTTCCTGGAGTTTGCGCGCCATTTCCGCGAGTGACTCTGCAGAGGCAGACATCTCCTGAATCGAGGCATTTACTTCTTCTGTAGAGGCCGACACCTCCTCCGCCGCAGCGGCGCTTTCTTCGGATACCGCCGCGACGCTGTCTATCGACTTCTTGACCTCCTCCGCGCTTGCAGACATTTCTTCGGTAGCTGCCGTGTTCTCCTCAGCTATGCTCACTATCTCATTTATGGCCTTATCTACATTCAGAGCCGCTTCTTTCAATGAATTGGCAGAGGAGATAAGGTCACCGACGAGTTTTTCAGCTCCACTTGCGCCCTCATATATCTCATCCAAGGCACTACCCGCCTCCTGGGCCACTGCGCTCCCTGTCTCAACTTCATTGATCCCGGCGTCTATTGCCGCCACAGCCTTCTGTGTGGCCTGTTTTACTCTTTCTATAAGATCCGCAATAGCCTTGGTTTCCTTGGAAGAGCGTTCGGCGAGTTTCCGCACCTCATCCGCAACCACAGCAAAGCCCCTGCCGTGTTCTCCTGCCCTAGCAGCCTCTATTGCAGCGTTGAGTGCAAGAAGATTCGTCTGCTCCGCTATGTCATCTATGATCTCGAGGATCCTGCCGATTTCACGGGAATGGCCGTCAAGCTCTTTTATCCTCTCTGCAACGTCGTTTGTGGTGCCCCTTATCCTCTCCATGCTCGCTATCACATTCTTGACGGAATCGCTGCCTTTAGCCGCTGACTCGGCATTTTTGCTTGATGCCGCCCCCACCTTCTCGAGCATGCCCAAGACTTCATTTAAGGACTCATCTGTTTCCCTCATGATATTGGATGCCGCCTGGATGCTGTTC
>DUMQ01000075.1 GCA_012839815.1 Bacillota bacterium
CGCGCTTGCGGCGCGCCTCCGTTGAAATTTGGCGCGAGGGCCTTGCCAAATTTCAAAAGGCCCCGTCACGCAAGCACCGGCAACCCCCGGGACGTGCTGGTAAACTGGCACAAATCAAGGAACCTACACCTAGTCGAGCAGGCCGCTCCGTAATCTCCGGCCGGGGGCTGTTGGGCCGGAGATCAACGCCGCCTGGCGGAGGGATGCGAGACACCACGGCCACTGTGCGGCACTGGCAGCTGTTACCTACGAGAGATCCGGGTATTTTGCGCACTAACTTAGGAGGAATATGGCCGGCTCCGGAGAAATTTAATGTGAACTTGGTGTCATAACTTAGCTTAGCATCAGAGGTAGGGGGTTGGGTGAGCCGGTGCCGGAATCAATGTCGGAGCAAGATATTTTTGAGGTTGATCTCTATGATTACGTCCAGGTCCTGTGGAAACGCAAGGTTACAATTCTGGTGATATTCCTCGCTGCGACGTTCACGAGCGCCATCCTGAGCTGGTTTGTATTGCCTCCATCCTATGAGGCCAAGACTTCTCTCATGGTCCATACCCAATCTTTCGCAGGCCTTCCTAACTGGTCCGCTGATACCGTTGACAAGCAATCTTTTGCTGGGCTCCCTAATTGGTCCGTTGATACATATGTAAACATCGCGAAAGGAACCACGGTCAAGGCGAAGGCCATTGAAATGCTCGGGGGCGGGGGGCAACCTGGGGAGCAAATCACGGTAGAGGATTTTGATTCCTTCTCCGAGGTCAGGGCGGTGCGTGATACCTCCATTATCGAGCTTGTGGTCCGGCGCGAGCGGGCCTCGGATGCGGCCAGGATAGCCAATGTATGGGCCCGGGCCCTTGCTGGAGAAGTCGACAGGCTGAGAGGGCGAGAGATTGAGAGGGCAATAAGGGCACAAAAGGCCACCCTTGATACACTCCTTGCTGCACTCTCAAAGGAGCCGCCGGTCATAACCATGAAGAGGTCCATAGCTGACGACTCTTTGATGTCCCAGATCATGGTGGATGTCGCCAGGCGGACGGGGAAGCCGACGGCAGGCCTGTCGATCAGGGCTGAAGAGGGTAACCCTGTCTACCAGGAGTTGGCGAAGCAGGTTGCGGAGGCCAGGGCGGCCCTGAAGCCCCTCGAGGCATGGCGGGCGATGATCAATGAGGGTCACAGCGGGCTGGTCAGGGTCATATCCCCGGCCATAGCGCCATCTAACCCCGTTGCGCCGCGGAGGCTCTTAAACGTGATAGTGGCCGCAGTCCTCGGCCTCATGGTCGGGGTATTTATCGCCTTTGGGCAGGAGTGGTTTGAGAGGTCTGCGGCGGAGCATAAAGCCGCAACGGAGCATAAAGCCAGCCCCGGGGCGGGGTCCGTAAATCTTTAACGCCGTTTTAACAAAAGCTTTACATCCGGCCCCTTGAATTTTTCCCGGGGCGGGTGTATAACATAATTGAAGCGGGTCAAAAGATGACCTACGGGGACAAAAGTGATCCCAGTAATAAAGAGAGTAAGAGAGGTGAAAAAGATTATGAAGCTGAATACGTTGTTCCTCG
This sequence comes from Bacillota bacterium, assembly GCA_012839815.1. Taxonomy (GTDB): domain Bacteria; phylum Bacillota; class SHA-98; order Ch115; family JABLXJ01; genus JABLXL01. The sequence goes on from DUMQ01000075.1 coordinate 1,557, forward strand.
GCGGAAAGGTCGACCGCGTGCGATCGTTTGACCGGGAGAAGTCAAAGTATAAGGCGCTCAATCAGCACTACGCGGGGGTCAAGCCAATAGAAGTCGACAAGATAGTTGGTAGCGTCGATCGCTGGGAGGAGCTGGATAGCAACTTCCAGTGGAAGGGCAGGAGGCCCGACGAGAGGACCAAGCGCATCGAGGCCGCCCTTGCGAGGGGCGAGATTCTTCCACCGATTGAGGTATACGAGCTGGATGGCAAGTATTTCGTTGTCGATGGTCATCACAGGGTTGGTGCTGCTAAGAAACTCGGCCAAGCTTACCTCGACGCTGATATCACCCAGTTCTCGCCTGCCCAGGGCTATAGCGCTCCCAATTCGCTATAGCCCTGGGCAGGCGCTGGCAACGGCCATTCTCTAAAGATCCTCCTGTATTATTGCCATTACCCGCATTGTCATCCCCGAAGATATTACCATACCTTACGACATGGACTCCCCAAGCCCAAAGAACATCAACATCATTTACCCCCTTCGCTGCCTTGACCTGATGTTGCAGTTGCGGATTCCAGTGCGCCAGTGCATGGGTGCATGTAGTTTTTGTAATGTGGCCGGGAAAACTGTGACGGCCTCTGCCCGGGGTTGAGTGACCGGGACCGGAGAGAAACTCACCATCAGGTCATGCGGGCGGGTCATGATCGAGTCATGCTTATGCTCTAGTCATGCTCATGATCGAATCATGCTCGTGATCAAATCTTGCGGGCGAGCTGGTGAGCGAGGGGGTAAGGTGGTAAGCAGGTTGCCACCTTTACGGCGCAGGGTGATAAGATTCTTACCACCATCACCGGTGGGTCACGGTAGGGTGGTAAGAAAGTTACCAGGATAGACATCGAGGTGATAAATGACTTGCCATCTCATCGGGCTAAGTGGCAAGATACTTTCCAGTGCAGCGAGCAGGTGGTAACTAACTTGCCAGTCTGGCGCGCGGAGTGGTAAGATACTTGCCAGTTCGACGAATGGGTGGTAATTAGCTTACCACTTCAGCGTGTAAAATGGAAGAATACTTACCACCCCGGCATAGGAAGTGGAAAGATACTTGCCAGCCCGAGGCTCAGCTGGCAAATA
>DUMQ01000076.1 GCA_012839815.1 Bacillota bacterium
AATTGCCGCTCTACCAAGTCCGGCGCAGGCTCCTGAGCCGGATTGCGGCGTGTCATACCCCGGCGCCGACGACGATGGACGCCTACGAGACCTGCCTTACGCATCAGGCGTGCCACCCGTTTTCTCGAGCAGTGGATCCCCATCCCCATGGTAAGCTCCGCATGGATCCCCGGGACCCCGTAAGTGCCCCGGCTATCCTCGTGAATCCGTATGATGTGTTCTATAAGCTCAGCGTCTTGCTGTGCACGACCCGACAGTCCCCTGGCACGCCACGCATAGTAGCCGCTGGTGGAGACACCCAGTACCCGGCACAGTGTGGTCACATTATGACAGGCCTTCTCACGCTCGACGAACCGGAACGCCGCTACCGGTTCCGGCCGGTCTCCTTGGCAAAGAAGGCCGCGGCTTTTTTTAGGATTTCACGCTCCTCGCGTAGAATCCGGTTCTCTCGCCTGAGACGGCTGAGCTCTTCCCGCTCGGCAGTCGTTAGCCCTTCACGCTCTCCAGCATCAATCTGAGCCTGTCTGGTCCATTTGCGCAGCGATTCTACTGATACCCCTAGGTCGCCCGCGACCTGCGCCATGGACTTTCCACTCTCGCGTACCAGGCGTACTGCCTCGGCCCTGAACTGCGGTGGATATGGTGGCTTCGTCTTTGGCATATGGACACCCCTTTCCTAGTTTATCTTACAAGCTCCCAGGTGTCGACCAAAACGGGGTAGGCCCAAACCCGCCGTCCGCCTCGAGGTTTCGCTTCATATGGGCATCCAGCACGGTCAAGTTGCCGAAGAGCTTCTTCGCAAGCTCGAGCATCCCGCCGACCATGATGCAAACCACCGGCACAAATTCCAGTGTTGTGTTGGCGAGTGCATACTCTGCCTCGTGCTTCTGAAGCATGGTCTCCAGCGCTAGCGCGGCCTTGTTTCTCACAATGCGCCCCATGTGGTCCTGATGGAGTCACAGAACTGGGGGTTTCGCTTTTTAAGCCATTGTGCTGCTGCCCACCTTGCCCATGGTGAAAGGCTCGGCACCTCGTCGATCTCCGGCCTCTGCAGAGCATAGACTCCCTGCGCCATCCTTTCGAGCTTAGCGGCCAACATGGCCATAACCGAGACGAATTCCGTCCACCGGTCGGCATCCGCAAGAGACCCCACTGCGCCGCCCATGGTCCCGACCAGCACTCGCTCCTTGCTCTCTTCTATCCGCTCCCTGTCACGCCGGAGTTCCTCCACCCATACAGCGGCTTTCAACCCGAACGTGATAGGAAGGGCATGCTGCCTGTGGGTTCTTCCCGCCATCAATGTATCCCTGTGTGTGTTTGCGCGCCAGGCTGCACAGGATGGCATCGAGCTCTTTTAAGTGTTCGAGGAATATACCGTAGACCTCCTTGACCTGCAGCACCATTCCTGTATTTATAATGTCGTATGAGGTTGCCCCCCAGTGGATGAATTCCCCGGCCATCCCGGCACATACGGCTTCAAACGCCCGAATCAGCGGCACAACAGGGTGCCAGGTTGTATCTGCCTGGCGCTTGAGCTCGGCCATGTCCAGCAGGTCTATCTTTGCCTTTGCCGAGATCTCAGCCGCTGCCTCTTCCTGCACGAGCCCGTGCCTGGCCTCGACCGTGGCGAGAGCGGCCTCGACATCGAGCCATTTCTGCAAGGTTGCCTCTTCGCTGAATATCCTGCGGACCTGCGCCGACCCAAATTGATCTCCCAGAAACGAAAAGTCGATTATGTGCGATGACATGCCCAATCCTCCCGCTTGACTCCTATCCAGTTGATGATCCTCAACCTTTTGCCCCTTGCCCTTTCCTCGCCCTTGTGCCTCTCATCCTTCGATCTTCATATCTATATGAGCCTTTTTTGATCTTCTTGATACTTAACCCTTAACCGAGCCCGCCATAAGCCCTGACACGAGGTATTTCTGGGCAAACAGGCAGAATATCAGGGCTGGAATAGTCATCATCACGGATGATGCCATTAGCGGCCCCCACAGGACCATGTCCTGGGATGCGGAGCTGGTGATCCCTGGTGGGAGGGTCTTCAGCTCCTCTGAGCTGATAAATATCGCCGCGAACATATACTCGCTCCATGCGGTGATGAATGTGTTGATTCCCGCCGCGGTTATCCCTGGCAGGGCCACCGGCAACAAGACGCGATGGGAGGCCCCGAGTTTGCTACAACCATCTATCATGGCTGCCTGCTCCATATCCGGTGGTATGGTTAGGAAATAGGCCCGGAGCAGCCAGAGCGCAAACGGCAGCGAGAAGGTTATATAGGCCAGTATCAGCGATAGGCGCGCGTTGACAATCTTGAACCTCGACATTCCGTCAGGAGGTAGACCAGGTCAAAGAAATTGAATGCCCATCCGATGCTCCATCGATCTTCGCCGCCTCGTAGATCTCCCCGGGTATTCCCTGAAGGCCGGCGAGGAGGGAGACGGTTATGAATGGAAGCCCTCGCCAGATATTCGTGGCTATTGTGGAGAACATTGCAATGCCGGGTTCGCCGAACCACAGGATAGGCGCGCCTATGAGGCCGGCTGCCTGGAGGAGCCAGTTTGCGACGCCGAAGAGATCAGCCAGCATCCAGCGAACGGTGAAGGCGCTCACTACGGTCGGCACGTGCCACAGTAAGAGAAACAGGCCACGGAATATGGCACGCCCCTTCATGGGTGCGTTCAATAGCATAGCGATCGCTATTCCCAGCACTATTTGGCCCAGGAGCGATCCGAATGTCCAGATGAAGGTCCTGCCGACGACCTGGAAATACTCTGGATCCGTGAGGATCTTGACATAATTCGCCAGGCCCACGAATCTGCTCATGGGATTGATTAGATGCCGGTCGGTAAAGCTGAGCCAGACGTTGTTCAATACGGGATATAGGACGAGGACCATGAGGATTAGAATTGTAGGGAGTATAAGCAATACACCACCGAGGACGGCTTGGATTAAAATCTTATCGAGAAATCATTGAGGTCCATAGAGGAATTTTTCACCCTATGTCGAATACGACCTAATGTTGGAGCAAAATTTCATAACCCAAACCTAATTCGAATGGCCAAGCTGATAGATGATAGATGAAGCTGATATTGGATACCGTCTTATCCCAGACCTCATGCGCCGTAACAAACCATTTGAGGGTGGTCTATATGGATGGTATAATATCCAGGATTCGGGAGAGATTCGATAGTTTGTCCGCTGCAGAGAAGCAGGTGGCCGATATAGTCCTGGGCAATACCCGGGAGGTAGTCAGGGGATCGGTGTCGTTTTTGGCTCGCCGGTCAGGCGTGGGGGAGGCGACTGTTATAAGATTCTGCCGATCCTTAGGGCTGACGGGTTATCAGGAATTGAGGCTGTCCCTTGCGGAGGAGCTTGGCAGACGGCAGGAAATCTCTCCATCATTGTCTATTGATGGGGCGACCGGCTCCGATGAATCGGTGGCGAAGATATTCAACCTGGCCTGTACCGCGATCTCGAAGACCTGGGATACAATAAACCATGCTGATCTGGCAGAGGCCGCGGGGATGCTCGCGAAGGCCCGGAAGATAGATTTTTATGGGACGGGTGTCATGGGATACGTTACCCTCCTGGCCAAGCAACGTTTCCTCGATGCCGGGTTCCTCTGCGATGCTTTCGATAATCCCCTGTTGCAGTCTACATCGGCCAGTTGCTTGACTCGAGATGATGTAGCTGTGGGTATATCGCGGCATGGACGTGCGCCCCTGGTTGTGGACGCGCTGCGAATTGCCAGGGAGGCTGGAGCCAGGACCATCTGTATTACCGCGGAGCCAAATTCCGAGTTAGTTAAAAACGCTGATAAGAGCATTTGGATGAACTGTACTCGTGACCCAGGCAGCCTGAAATTTGATGGAGTAATTACTGGAATCATCGTTTGTGAGTCTTTATTACGCATAGCGTCAGGCATAAGGAGCAGGGAGAGAGTCACTGGCATGTAATCAACGACCCTCCTACCTCTTATATATCATGGGGGATCTTTGAAGATGAATCAACGGGGGTGAGATTTGACTAGGTATACCTATCGATTAGATTTAGGTTAGCCAGGTGAGAAGAGTCAGCCATGTGAAGGAGGAAGAGTTAGTCATGTGGAGGAGTAGGAAAAGAGTCTGTCGTATTGCCCTCAATGTTTGTTTGTTGGGGCTGTCGTTGTTACTGCTCGCCGGTTTACAGGTTTCAGCAGCATCAGGGAAACAGGTCGTGCTCCATCAAATAACATCTACAGGCGCTCATGGTAGAATGATGTCCTATATCGTTGAACTATTTGAAGAAAAAACAGGTATTAAAGTTGAGCTTGAGCCTCTGCCGAACGACCCAAGGAGGACAAAGATCGTCAACGACCTGGTCTCCGGCGCGGGTCAGAACGACCTCGTCCTGATGGATGGGAAGAGCTGGGGTGACGTTATATGGCCGTATTTAGTAGATTTAGAACCGTTTATGAACCGTGACAAGTATAACCCGTATGAGGACCTTATCAAACCCGTAGTAGACGTAGGTCGTTTTGGGCCTAAACAGCATTTATTCGCCCTCCCATATAGGTACTCAGGCTGGATCATCTACTACCGAAAGGATCTCTTCTCGAAGCATGGAGTGCAGCTTCCGAAGACGTGGGAAGACTATTATCAAGCAGCCAAAAAATTGACTATTGACTCCAACGGCGATGGAAAGCCCGAAATCTACGGGACGGCTATATCCGGCAAACAAGGGGTCTATTCGATGAATGACATAGAGTCATGGATAACTGGGCACGGGGGAGGTATATTTGCCCCGGATTATTCCAGAGTCACGATAACAGATAAGCCGGCGATTAAGGCCATAGAACGCTGGCTTGGCGTATATAGGAACGGATGGACACCGCCTGGTTCAAATACCTATGTAGATGAGAGCCGGATCACGGCAATGCAGCAAGGAAGGATAGCATTCTGGTCTTGTTGGGGCATATATCCGCAACTAATGCTGGATCCGAAACAATCCCGCGTCTATGATAAAGTAGATTTGGCTTTAATACCGAGTCCCGATGACTCTAGCGAAAGGTATATCCCGATAAGCGGCTGGAGCATGGGCATTAGCAAGTACAGCAAGCACAAGGATGAGGCATGGGAGTTCATCAAGTTCATCACGAGCCCGGACATCCAGCAGAAGGTGGCCGTGATGAAGGATTTTGGGAATGGCCCGGTGCGCCTTTCAACCTACAAGGATCCTCAGGTGAAGGAGAGCATTCCCAGGTCGGATGTGATGCTCGAAAGCCTGCTGTCGGGTAAGGCCCGCCCGGGCTACGTGGGCTATTTCGCCGATGTAGAGGAGACGGTGTCCGCGGGGCTCTCCGGGGCGCTTGTGAAAAATACCAAGGCCTCGGAAGTAGCCGCAACTATCGCCAAGGGCCTGCAGAGCATCCTTAAGAACAAGATACAACCGACGCTGGAGAGCCAGGGCAAATAGGGGACGGTAGCACTGAGCATGAGCATCGTTGAATATCGAGCGTTGAATATCGACGGTATCGAGTATCGATGCAAGGGGGCGGCCATCCGGCCGCTCCCGGGGTTTGTGTTTATTGGTGGGGGTGGAGAATCGTGAATAGAAGGCTTTCCAGTGTCACTCCGTATGCGCTCCTTGCACCTGCTTTCATCGTGACACTGTTCGTGCTGGGGTATCCGCTGCTTTATGAGGTCGTCATGAGCTTTAGGCACATGGACTTGAGGTTCCTGGATACCGGGCGCTTCATAGGCTTCAAGAACTATGTCATGCTGGCGCACGATCCACTGTTGTGGAAATCCATTATTAATACCATAGTAATAACCGTACCGACCGTCGCCCTCGAGATTCTAGGAGGCTTGGCCATCGCGCTGTTATTGAACAGGGAATTCAGGGGGCAGTCCATCGTCAGGACGCTGCTCATCGTCCCGATGCTCCTGACACCAGCTGCTGTGGCCCTCATATGGAACTTTATGTTTTGGACCGATAACGGAATGCTCAATTACCTCCTCAGCCTCGCAAAACTATCCGGGATAAATTGGCTTGGCGACCCTCGTGTGGCACCCATAGCAATCATCATATCCGAGGTTTGGCAGGAAACTAGCTTCGTTTTTCTAATCCTCTTCGCCGGGCTACAAGCTCTGCCCCAGGAGCTGCCAGAGGCGGCGAGGGTCGACGGCGCATCGTGGTGGCAGGAGCTGACCCACATCACCTTGCCATTCCTCAAGCCTGTGATGCTCGTGGCCCTGCTCTTCCGGACGATGTTTACACTGAGGATGTTCGACAAGATCTTTATTCTGACCGAGGGCGGCCCCGGCAATGCTACGAGCACCCTATCGATCTACCTGTATAAGAAGTTCTTCTATTTCTTCGATGTCGGCTATGCCTCCGCCGTTGCTTGGCTTCTTGTTATAATCACTGCCCTCATAGGATTCATCTATATGAGGATGATGTGGAGTGAGGTTGAGATATGAGTCGTATGCTGCATCACCACGGCCGAGCTCGGACTTCGAATAGAGTCGCGTCCACCCTGGGCAGGGTAATAGCCTATCTCCTCCTGGCCCTGATGGTTGTGGGGAGCATCTTCCCCCTTGTAGTGCTGTTCCTCACCTCTCTCAAGGCACGGATAGATGTCCTGGCATATCCACCCGTGTGGATATTCAAGCCGACCCTGGACAACTACCGGAATATCCTCGGCACCGGAGGGGCCACCGGTGGGGAGATCATAGCCCAGGCGGGCGGGACTAGCTTTCAGACGTTCTTCACCAACAGCGTGATAGTTGGGACCGTAACTACCATATTCTCGCTGTTGATAGGATCTATAGCAGCCTATAGCCTTGCCCGCTACAATTTCAAGGGGAAAAAAGGGTTAGCATTTGCCCTGATTGCGCTGCGCATGGTCCCGCCGATAGCGATCGTAATTCCTCTATATATAATGGCTGCGCGTGTCAATCTCCTGGACAGTAAGCTCTTGCTGATCCTGGTCTATACGAGTCTGAACCTGTCGTTCGTCGTATGGATGCTGAGGGGATTCTTTATAGAAATCCCCAGGGAGGTCGAGGAGGCCGCCATAGTTGACGGCGCCACGCGCATCCAGGCCTTTTTCTCGGTGCTGCTACCCCTCGTAGCCCCAGGCCTGGCTGCCACCGCGGTTTTTACATTGATACAGTCATGGAATGAATTCACCGTGGCCTATATCCTCACGCAGAGGGCATCGAGGACGCTCCCGGTGTTCCTGGCGTCCTTCGCCCAGACGGAGGAGGGAACATACTGGGGTGAGATCGGAGCTATCGTTAGCCTTGTGTTGCTCCCTATAGTTGTATTTACCCTCATGGCGCAGCGTCACCTGGTCAAGGGTATGACTATGGGTGCTGTTAAAGGCTGATGAGACTTGACAAGTGTTGCGCTGTAGCTGTAGCGATAGGTATTGAGATTGAATTGTATCATCTTCCCGGGGCAGACTCTGAGCCATAGACTCTGGGTTGTATCTAGTCCGGGTTATATAGTATATAGGTTATATACGAGATGCAGTAAATGGAGGAGGACCAAAGGCCTATATGAAAATCACCAAAATCGAGACACTACCGGTCGATCAATGGCTCTTTGTCAAGGTCTATACGGATGAAGGCATCGTGGGGCTGGGCGAGTCCGGCGCCTGGGGATTTTTGGAGGCGTCGGAGCAAGCCGTCAACACGTTCAAGCGATACCTCATCGGCCAGGACCCATTGAGAATCGAACACCACTGGCAATACATGTACAGGTGCTTCCATTTCCGCGGCGCGGCCATTATGGGCGCCATCAGCGCCATAGATATAGCCCTGTGGGATATTGCAGGCAAATACTTCGGTGTGCCTGCATATCAGCTGCTCGGCGGTAAGTGCCGCGACAAGGCCAGGGTGTACTATCATGTCTTCGGGAAAACCACCGAAGAGCTGGTTCAGGGATGCATAGATGCCAAGAAGTCCGGGTTTACGGCAGTCGGCCACCTGACGCCATTCCTGGACGAACCCCGGGATGTCCCTTATTTCAAGACGCACGCCAGTAAGATGGCCGACGCTATCGATACCGTGCGCCGGTATCGTGAAGCTGTGGGTAATGACGTCGACCTGTGCATCGAGATTCACAGACAACTGACGCCCGCGGAGGCTATAGTCCTGGGCAGGGGGATCGAACCATATCATCCCTTCTTCTATGAAGACCCGATCATGCCGGATAATTTTGATGCGATGGCTGAGGTTGCCGCAAATATCGGCATACCCATTGCGACCGGTGAGCGAATCCACACTATCTATGAATTCGAGATGCTTCTAGCCCGCGGGGCTGTCCGGTATGTGAGGCCGGATGTGTGCATGTGCGGCGGTTTGACGCATGCAAAGAAGATCGCGGCGCTCGCTGAGGCTCATCATGCGATGGTAGTCCCGCACAATCCCCTTAGCCCCGTCAGCACCGCGGCATGCATTCAGCTGGCCGCGTGTATCCCAAACTTTGCCCTGCAGGAATACCCGTTGGGGGAGAATGAGCCGCCCAAGAGCGAGATCGTAAAGAGTACCCTGAAGCTCGAAAATGGATTCCTAATCATCCCTGATGCACCCGGCATCGGCATCGAGCTTGCCGATGATGCCCAGGAGAAATACCCCTACCGCCCGAGGGAATTCAAGACGAGACTGCATATTGATGGCTCGGTGGTCGATCAGTAACTGCTTGCTGGTGCGGGATGCCTAGGTGCGGATTCCTAGGTACATATGCACGGGTGCGGATAGCGGACGCGTGGGTACGGATGCCTTGATGCAGAAGCCTGGGGAGGGCCAATAGAACCTGTGGTCTTCCCCGGGCATATCGATTATCAAGCATCAAGTCAAGCGTCAATTATTATGTTTGTGTATCAAGCATTGTACATCAAGCATTGTGTATCGAGCAATGCGCATTGGGCATTGCGCATCGAGCAATGGGCATCGAGCATCAGGTAGCGGGCATCGGGCAGCACGCATCGAGTATCGGGCAGCAAGTAGTGAGCATCGATCGAAGGTCCATGATGGGACATGATGGATAATAGTTCAAAATCAATACCGCACTTCACTTTGAGCGTGATAGTCACCACCATGGTGACCATCATGATTCGTATCAACGTACCTCTATATGCCAACCACTTGGGCGCGTCCCCGCTTGTGCTGGGGGTTATTGTTGGGTCGGCTGCATTCATTCCGATTTTTTTGGCTATCCCCATCGGGGCTATGGTGAGGGGCGATGAAGAGGCGAATGTCTTTTGGGGTGGCTGCGCGCTTCTACTGGCTGCCTCCCTGGCCGGCGGTTTTGTTAGCAGACCCGGCTTGCTGATAGGCGTCCAGATACTGACCGGCATTGGCTATCTAGCTCTCATGGTCGGGCTTCAATCATACGTCGCTTCTCTTAGCCATCAAATGTTGGTAGCCGGGAGCAATGGCGCTGATGCAGGTGCTAATCCTAATGCCGATGTTATTGCCACTGCCACCGTCACTGCTACTGCCACTGCTACTGGCAATACAAATGTTAACGTCTATGAAGCAAATTTTGGTCGTTACACGGCGCTGGCCGCGATAGGGGAATTAGTTGGACCGTTATTGGGCGGGATGGTTGCAGATAGGCTTGGATTCCGGGCCGTATTTCCAGCGGCTGCAATCCTCATAGTCCTCCCGATGGTAGCAGCCCTTGTTTTCCCCTCGAAAAACCCCTCACCCTTCCGGCGGAATCAGTTTCAGTTGCCGCGGTCTCGGCCCCGGAAACTCCTGGGGCCCCAGGAATCTCAGGGATCCCAAAGGTGCAAGGCACAGATGCACATAGCTGCATTGCTTTCGGACCGGCGCGTTATGATGGCTATAGTATCCAGCTCGGTGGCCATTCTCGCATTCGAAACTAGGCAGACCTTTTATCCAGTCTATGTCCAGGGCCTGGGATTTTCGGCCACGTTTGTCGGTATGCTGGCATCGGTATTTGCACTGGCGACCCTGGTTGTTAGGCCGTTGATTCCATACTTCATCAGCTTGCTACATGGGACGGTTCCATTGCTCCTTACCGGGCTCGCGCTGAGCAGCGTATGGGTGGCCGCTGTCCCTCTGCAGAGAGGACCGCTGACCCTAATCCTGGGCTCGATACTCATGGGAAGTTCGATCGGAATAATAAACCCGCTTGGAATGGCCATGGCTACTCAGGCGACGCCGGATGCTGAGAGGGGGGTAGTCATAGGTGTGAGGCTCATGATGAACCGAGTGTTTATGTTCGCGACGCCGGTAATCATGGGGCTGGTGGCTAAATCTAGCAGTATAGGTGTCTCCTTTGTAGTGGCGGGTGGTTTGGTTGCACTGGCTACAGTTGTGGTCAAGATCATGGCCGGAAGCGGGACCTTGACTGGACGGGAAGCGGAACCGCGACAGGGGGCATGAGAGCAGACCCTTTGTTACCCGACGTTCCCCCTCTTTATTAACGGACTCCGGAAGGAGCCCGTAAATAGAGGGGTTTCACTAAATATCGTATTTCTATTGTAGACTATGGCGACACCTATCCACTGATTTCCATAGCCCAAGCTGATCCATCTCTTTTTTGATCTTAAGGCCCAATTCCCCTAATTGCCAATTCCACTCCTTGGATTCGTAACCCTCTGCCCGCAGCATGTGTTGTGTCAGACGAAGCTTATCCCAATAGCGGAGGATATCCTCCACTTCTCTCGTTTCCCCCTTGGCGCGGAACTCAAGCTCGCACTGTTTCACAAGGTAATAGGCAAGGAAGCAAATCAGCACATGGGCCCTAATCCGCCAGCTCCGGCGATGATACATAGGTCGAATCTCAAGGAAACTCTTGATGTGCCGGAAACTCCGCTCTGCATACTTGAGGGACTGATACGACTCCTTTATCTTCTCTGAATCCATCTTTTCCCTGCTTACCGAGGTTTCGAGCACATATTTCCCGTCCAATAGTTCCTGCCGGGCAATTTCCTCTTCATTCGGGGAGAACTTAAGGTCAAGGCGTGCCTTCTGGTCTGGTGATATGCCTTCCTTTAGGGGGGTAATACGAATATCCCACAGGTTCTTAACATGGTGGTGTTCCAGGATTTCGGCAACCTTTTTGTAAAGCCTTACGTGGCTGTAGTAAGCCCCTTTACTCACTGTCTCTTTGAGCTTCTCGAGCTCTTCCCTGGTTTCCTCCATAGCCTCCTTCCGGCGTGTCGCATCGCGCTCGCGGCGAAACTCCGATGCACAGCCAACATATCTTGTGCCATCATCCTCCCACTCGAGTATGCCGACCGCATCAAACAGCCCCAATTGCTCAGGCGTGCGTGCCAGAAGTTGCTCTCGTTGTTCACGCCATTCTAGCCCCAGGATATACTTGAATCCGGCCTCAATGAGAGCATCGATGTTCTTTGCGCTATACATGCCCTTATCCCCAACGGATACGGCATCATGGATGCCGAAACGCTCCTTTAGGGATTTTACCTGCTCGATTACTGTATCCTTGTCAGCTGTATCGCCAGGCCAAACCTCTACGGCCAGCGGTAACCCTTCATCGTCACAAACTAGACCCACCACTATCTGATAACGGTCCCAGCGCTTATCCCGGCTATAGCCATAATCCGCATCATCAGCATGGGTCCCTTCGAAGTATGTGCTCGTGATGTCATAGAGAAGCAACATGGGTGATGCCTTGCGGGTTCTAGCCAATACCTCCTGAACTTCATAGAAGCGCTCATGCAACTGATCCATGGCTTCATAGAGTGAATCCTCATCAAACCTGTTTTGGCTGAATACCTGGGTAAAGATTGTATCTTCGAGGCTTCGCTTAAGCGCTAGTTTGCTTCCGGGATCGAGGATACGTTGGGCAACCATGAGGAATATGGACTGACGCGTTGCCTCGGACATGAAGCCAAGCACTTCATCTATCCTGTATTTCTCCCAGAGGTGGCGTATGGCAAGGATGCCTCCCCCGCGATAAGGATCACCGGTGGTGAAGGAGACGGCTTCGATGTCAACGAGTTTCTTGTGTTTGAGGGCGAGTTCGAGGGCATTAACAACGTAGTCAGGCCAATCCGTGATGTTTACGATAGGGCGGTGCCGGCAGGTTTTAGTTTCGGGATCCCAGTATGCTTCCACCAGTTGCTTGTGTATTTTAGGATTTTTCACCTTTGGATTCCATGAATGTTTAATGAACATGCCAATCCCACCTGTCTATAGACTATTAGACTATGAACAATCCTCAATGTCAATAGGATATATTAAAAATTCCTATAGACTAGGTTTTGGGCCAAAAAATCCCCCAATGCCCGTGGTTGCTGGATTTTTGCCCAAGGGGGAGGGGTAACGTCGGTTAGCTTGCTCGCTTGCTAGCTAGCTGGGTGCTGGATGTTGGGTGGATGGATATACTGGCGGAGCTGACCCGATTTCGTGGACACCTCAGGGCTATGCGATTGACTGTTTAGACTCATCATGACTTCGCTGTGTGAGGTCCCATCTCCTCTCATAGTCGAGGGGACTTACGTATCCGAGCGTCGAGTGACGGCGCCTGCGGTTATAGAAGCCCTCGATGTATTCGAAGATGGCCGAGGCTAGCGCCTGGCGACTGGACCAGTTGTATCGGTCGAGTAGTTCTGTTTCGAGTGTGGCAAAGAAGCTCTCAGCCACTGCGTTGTCTAAAGCGTCACCAACCGTACCCATCGAGCCGAGGATACCCGCCTCTTTGAGAGTGCGACCGAATGCTATGGCAGTATACTGTGCCCCGTGATCTGAGTGGTGAATTACCCCAGGCTCGGGTCTACGGTTCCAGACGGCCATATTCACCGCATCGACCGCCAGATCCGCGACCGGGCGATCACCAATTGACCAACCTATGACCATCCGCGAAAATGCGTCGATTACGACTGCCAGGTACAGCTTGCCCTCACACGTAGCCTGTTCTGTCATATCAGCCACCCACAGACGGTTGGGAGCCTCCGGCGTAAATTGCCGCTCTACCAAGTCCGGCGCAGGCTCCTGAGCCGGATTGCGGCGTGTCATACCCCGGGGCCGACGACAATGGACTCCTATGAGACCTGCCTCACGCATCAGGCGTGCCACCCGTTTTCTCGAGCAGTGGATCCCCATCCCCATGGTAAGCTCCGCATGGATCCCCGGGACCCCGTAAGTGCCCCGGCTATCCCCGTGAATCCGTATGATGTGTTCTATAAGCTCAGTGTCTTGCCGTGCATGACCAGACGGGCCTCTTTTCCACCACGCATAGTAGCGGCTGGTGGAGACGCCCGGTACCCGTAGTCACCCGCGATCTGCGCCATGGGCTTCCCACTCTCGCGTACCAGGCATACTCCCTCGGCCCTGAACTGTGGTGGATACGGTGGCTTCGTCTACGGCATATGGATACCCCTTTCCTAGTTTACCACACAAGATCCCAGGTGTCGACGAAAACGGGGTAGGTCCAAAAAGACCGTAGAACAACACTGTCACGAGGAAGACAGCAGGGAATTTCGTAAAAGTATGAAAGACATTACTGCCCGGGCACGGCGGCGCAGGGTGCGCCAGGAGGCCCGGGCGTGGATACGGGGACTCTTCAAAACCCAAGATGAGGCCTACAGAATACAATCCTAGATTTCCATGATGTACCTAATTGCCGGGGGCCATACTCGCCCCCGTCTTTTCCCCTTAGACAAACTTCACTTTTTTCAACACCTCTTCAGCCAATACAGGAAGCCCGTCCTGGATTTTGAGGTTGACTATAGTGCCATATCGTATCCGCCGGATATACTCTATGAGTCGCCTCTCCGCAGGGTGAAGTGTTAGGAAATCTTCAGCCTGCTTATCATTTTGAAGTACGTCCATAATAGCTTCACCTCCTCCAGCGGAGGGAGTGCCAGATCTATCCATACAGAAACACCATTTTGATGGTGGTTATTCTAAGGCCTACAAAGATAACTCCAAGGAGGCATGGCGGTAAGGGTATTCTGCCCCAAACAGAGCTTCATGGAATCCGTATCGACGGTATTTTCGACGGTATCGACGATATCTCGATCAACATCGTCGCGGCCAAAACCACGATGAAGCGGGCATTTCGACGGTATCGACGATATCGACGATATTTTTAATACTTGCACAGTGATCTAAGAGGCCTTGGATTCCACCTGCCCGCCATGGTATAGCCTATTTAGCCGGTCGCCGGGTATCGTGCAACCACTCCCAGATATCACTGGGAGTATCTGATCAGGCCTGATAACTATTACCCTGGGGCTTCCATCGAGAGCCACGGCTGCGGTACTGGCAAATACCTGTAAAAGTACCCCCTGGCCGTGGGGCGTTTGAACCCGCTTTTTGATGAGCGGGTATAGTCGGGCCGAATAGTGGCCAAAGCGTTTCTCAGACTCCAAGCAATTGGAAGGCCATAATCTATATTCTTCCATTAGAAAGTTCCGAGCCTGTACCTTGTTCTTCTTTAACTCTGTCAGGTGGGGGATTACCTTATCTGCGTCAGGCTCACCTTGTCCAGTATAAGTGCAAATCAGATTATCTCCATCTACCGCAAGCTGGTAACCCAGCTTGCGGAGTTCCCAGATGCAGTCCATTAGATCACCACCCGCCGGAGATCGCCCCAGGACTCACTACCCCTGTGGTGTAAACCCTCTAAGGAGCGGCAAATATCGTCTTTATCGTCGATATCGTCGAAAGGCTTATGTTGTGGGGATTTCTGCTGAGACGATATTCTGGACGATATCGGTATAACTCTAGCCCCAATATCGTCGCCATTTCCTTTACCTTGTAGGGATTGGCCGTATGGGGCCCCGAGGGTATCATCAGTCTTTTCTTCCTTATGAATCACCATACACCGATCCTTACCCCTGTCACATCGCTCAATATGTATACCGGTCTTAGCTAAGTTAGGTTTGATCTCATTCAACTTCCGGCTTAGAGCGTTTGCTGCCTTGGGCCAATCTCTAAGATTGGTATTGATTCTTAAGTCCTGTGCCACTTTCCCCAGTTCGGCCAATAACTCTGAAGCCGTGCCTTCCCACGATCCGTGTCCATCTATAAAGGTTATAAGAGCTTCGGCTACCAGGCTGTTTTCTAAGACCTCTTCATTCTGTCTGTTCATATTGGACTCATAGGCTTTTATGAAGGTTGGCCCCCCTATGCCGAGAGCCTCCGCCACAGCATACCCCCACTTGGCAAAGTCTGCCATTCTGGGCAACCTGTTTAAGTTGAGCCCAGGAACCAAGCTCATTGCCTTTGAAAGCGTATCGAAGATACCCCCAAGAATAGCGGGCTTTGCTTTTTCAAAAGCAGCCCAGTATTCCTGTTCAGGTTTTCTCTTTCCCGAGGGAATCCTTTCCAAGCCGAACAAAATGGACCTATCAAGAAGATCTGCGCGACGGGCAACTACATTAATGCCGTCTAACCCCACACAGCGCCTAAAGGAATAGATGATATCGTTATCGTCTGAAAAGAGTTCCCTTTTGGAGAATCCTTCCCCTGTCACGGCTCGACACAAGACATCAGAAACTCCATCAGGCAGGTCAGTCAGGTTGTCAAAGTAAGCTGCCCAGTGATGTGCCAGGAGTTGAATTAAGCCCTCAAGATTCTTAGGTAAAGAGAGCACTTCGGTCTTTGACGGATCGATAAGCCGCTTTAACGCCCTGAGAAAGGTGGTCTTGGCCGATCCCTGTGGGCCATAAACCACTGGGATCGGGTGAGCGATATTTGGAACGAAGGCGGTTATAAGGTAGACAAGCAGGAGTATCTCCTGGTCTTTATCGGTAAGGTTTATGAAATCAAGAAGTATCCGTGGATCGCCTCCAGCTACTGGTTCAACCTGTGGCTGTTGATGCCCGTAGCGTTTGAATAGGATAGGAGGCTCCTCTATTATTTCCCAACCACTGGCATCCACCCTGATTGCTCTCCACCATTCATCTGCCATATCATACCAAATAGCCCCATCGTAAGGCGCAACCCGATTGTGAAGCTCATATTTGGGCCCCTCGAAGCAAGCCTTTGCTTCAATGACGCTTTGGGCGGACCTAAAGGCATCATTCCCCAACGCCTTGTGTTCATTTTCCCAGAAGATTGAGGACATCAGTCTCCTAAAGTGATCACCCTTTATTTGGAGTATTTCCCAATGGTCCTTCACAAAGGCTCTTGCATAGGGTACCCCCACATCATCGTGGAATAGCTGAATATTATCTTCCTCTAGCGCCAACTCGAGCAATCTACTTGCCTGAGACTGACGCTCTGGGCATTGCTTTTCTTCTGCATCGTTCGATTCATGGTCTGAGGATTCTTTCTGTTTTGGGAAAGTGGTCCCCAACATGATTGGGCTTGAAATCTTACCCCAGTTTGGGCAGCCTTTACAATACTCATCGCCGACATTATGCCGGATATTCTCGCAAGTCCTAGGCCCAGCGGCTTCTAACGCATGCTCTAGCTTTTTACTTGTCTCCTCTGGAGAATACTTAGGGTACGGCGCACTCCACTCATGCGCCAGCTGCTCCCCATTCTCGCATCGCCCCAGAATGGACAGCATGGCATACCACTCAGGTTCAGGAAGACAAGTTGCATCCTCTCGACAGTGGCGCATCCACGCACAACCACTTACTATGTGCTCTATCTTAGCCGGTGGGAAAGCCGATCTATTGGGACTTCGATACCCTTTCTTGGGGCTGGTATGATATGTTTCTTCAATGAGATATTGCTCAAAATCAGATGGGTTGTATCTCCGATCTTCATGATACTCTATTACCTTAACCGGCACTGGTCCATCCAAGACCCAGTTGAATGTTCCGGGTAATCTCAAAAGTCGAGCAAGATCAGCCGTAAGTTCCGGGTTCCAACCCTTTTCAGTTGCACGGGCCTGAATAGTATTCTGGAAACGCAATACAAGATTCTTTATCTCGGCTCGTTCTATCTCGTTGGAGAATACGGCCAATTCTCGAAACAACCAATATGCGTGTAGCCCGTACCCCGTATCAACGAGCATAGTGGGTGAAAGTGGAAACTCCGCAAGGAACGCCAAGGCGTCCTCCAATGTCGGTGGCAGATTCAGTCTTTCATGGGCGGGGCCCTTTATATCGAGGTCGAACCAAAG
>DUMQ01000077.1 GCA_012839815.1 Bacillota bacterium
GACGGGCCGCGTCCGCCGGGCGAAGAGGGGACGCGCACCCTGACTCTTAGCCTACAGAGCGGCCTGGCTGCCATGCGCGTATATAATTATTTGCATCTACCTGGAGCCAGAGTGCCTGGCACTCCATGATCACCGTTTGCCACGCCGCCAGCCAGGATTGATCAACCGTCCTGTAGACTGTTGCCTGGTCTGTGGTGGCTATCCACAAGATCGACGCCGATCCCTCCGATTGCCTGAACCATGTGGTCCGCGCCTGAACCCATGTGGCCTGCTGCGTGCCGGGTGGTGGAGCCGGTGCTGCTAGAGATGCCACGATCTTATCGATTTCTTCAAATTTTGGCGGCTCGAGCCTGGCATCTGCCATAAGAACTCACCCCTCAAATCTTAAGCTTTTTGCTTTAAGCCTGCTTTGTTGTGCCTTCCTCTATCCTGGTTTAGTTATGGTTTGTCATTTGTTTTCGCATCTAACCCGCCTGGGCGGGTTCCCTTTGAGCCTTCACTGCCTGCGCGGATTCACAACCCGGTAATCCCCGCAGACTTATATTCCGTTCGCTCGGGCGCACCTGGCTCACCTTCATCAGGTCGTCCACCGGCGCGTCAGCCATTATGCGACATTGGACCCCTCGCAGTAGGACCGAGGTCTTTCCGATAGCCACAACCTTGAATACGATATCCGCGTCATAGGATTTCCGGACGACGATATCCCCCACCCTTAAAACGTCCATTTCCCGTTCCCTCCGCGCGGTTCGCTGGATTATCGGCCCAATAGGTTTTGTTAATATAGTTTATGTGTGTATACTCTATGTGTGCTGGTTGCGCAAGGTTACGTACTACGAGCCCTTACTTGAGCGGGCCCTTGAGTACAGGGTGGATGTAGCGTTTTTGGCGCGCAAGGGTTCCCATTCTTACCTGCTGTGGGGATGGAATCATTTGCATAGGTTTGGGAGAGCTGACGGGGCGAGAAAGCAATCATGTGGCGAATTGAGGCAAGGGCGCCAGGCTCAGGGCATCATGGCTTAGGGCATCATGCGCCGGGATTTGAGCGCATGGAGCGTGCAGGATGGACCCCGGCGAAGTGTGATACGAGCAACGAAAGGGCAAACAATGCAGCGGAGCAGAGCACTATGGCCGCCCCCGAGGGAATATCGAAGGCATAAGAGAGCAGCAGCCCAATAAACACTGATACGAGGCTGGTGCCTGTGGATATGGCTATCATGCCCCTGAAATTCCTTGAAAGGATATGGCCCGTGGCTGCGGGTGTGACGAGGAATGCACCGACGAGTATTATCCCCACCACCTTGATCGCCGCTATAATCGTTATAGCTATCGCTGTGAGGAGCGAATAATAGAGCATTGTTACGGGTACCCCGCTGGCCCGGGCTCCCTCCTCATCAAAGCACATGAATAGGAGTTCCTTGAAAAAAGCCCCGACGAAGGCCAATACCGCGCTGCTTACAAGCACCAGGGCGATAAGGTCCTGTCTCGTTACAGCCAGGATGTTGCCGAAGAGATAACCTGTGAGATCCATCGTATAGGTCCTGGAGAGGCTGATGAGAATAACGCCGATGGCCATGCCGCTCGCGGACAGGATGCCGATTGCCGAATCCTCATGAAGTGATCCCTTCTTGCTTATGAACCCGATTACCCAGGCCACAACACTCGCAAATATTGCACCCGTTGCCACAGGGTTTTTCCCCGCGACCACGCCGAGTGCGACGCCGCCCAGCGAGGCATGGGAGATACCATGGCCGAGGAATGATAGCCTCTTTACTATGACAAAGAATGCTATAATTGAACAAGTGGCACCGGCGAGCATTCCTGCAGCGAGGGCCCTCTGCATAAACTCGTAAGCAAATGGTTTAAGAAACGCTTCAAGCATTCTGTGACCCCCCGGCTGTCGCCGTAGCTGTGAGATCATGTACTGCGTTTGTGCCTGCATTTGCACTTACACCTGTTGGCGATGGCCCCCTGTTGATGAAGATAAGCTTATCGGCTATAGCCGCGAGTTCCTCGACATCATGGGAGACAATCATGATGGTGAGGTGGGGGAAGAAATCGCGTCGCAACCCGGCAAGGGTGTTATAGAGGTCGCGCTGGGCCTGGGCGTCCAGGCCTGTCGTAGGCTCGTCGAGTAGCAGGAGCCTGGGCTCACCCGCGAGGGCCCGTGCTAGGATGACACGCTGGCGCTCGCCGCCTGAGAGTTCCGAAAAGGGCCTGTGCTTGAGGTGCAGGGCGCCCACCCTGGCCAGGCTTTTCTCAACAATCTCCCGGTCCTTCTGCGCTGGCCGGCGCAATAATCCGACCTGGGGTATCCTACCCATCATGGCTACATCGAAAACCGAGACGGGAAAGGCTATATCAAAAGACCCTGTTTGCGGCACGTAGCCTATGCGCCTTCGTAATGATGCAAGCTTCGACGGGGGCATGCCGAAAACGTTAATATTACCGCTCGCGGGCTTGGCAAGCCCGAGGATCGCCTTCAGGAGCGTTGTCTTACCCGCACCGTTAGGGCCCACTATGCCTGCAAGCTGGCCCGGTCTTACTGAGAATGTTATGCCATTGAATATAACCCTCTCCCCCAGTGATACGGTGAGGTCACTGATGTCGACCACAGGAGGCTCATCAGAGGGATCATCCTGAGTCCGGGACCCCTGACCCTGAGTAATGGTCTCTTTATCCAGATCCAAGGTCCCCCTGTCCTGCGCAAGGGAAGGGGCAGGAGAGGGAGCTGCTTTGATCTGATCAATCTGATCAAGTTGAATCAAGGTCACTGTAGCGCCTCCTCGAAGATCGAGAGATTATAGTTCATGAGCCCGAGATAACTATCCCGCCCCTGTATGCCTTCGCCGCCGAGCGGGTCGAGCAGGAGAACCCTGCCGCCGATTTCCCCGGCTATTGCCCTGGCTACTTTAGGGCTGAATTGTGGTTCCGCAAATATCACCTTGACTTCGTTTTTCCTTGCCAGGTTCACGATATTAGCGATCCACCTGGCGGACGGCTCTCTACCCGGGAATTCCTCGATTGACGCAACCTCAGTGAGCCCGTAACGAGCACCGAAATGACGCCATGCAGAATGGAATGATATATATTTCTTGGTACGGCATTTCCGGATTACCCGCGCGATATGATCGTGAAGGATCTCCAATTCCCCTTGATATTTCCTGAGGTTGGATTCGAACAACTCCCGCGCATCGGGCGCCTTGGCTGCAAGCGCCTCTGCTATGCGCGGGGCTATTTCATCTTTCACCCGCACCGGGTCCAGCCAGATGTGGGGGTCGCCATGAGCGTGATCGTGATCGCTTGAGTTTCCCGTCAACACGATTATTACGGGGGGAAGCCCCCGGCCACCCTCCCGGCTTCTCAGGGCCCAATCATCCAGGCCCGAGCCGACACGTATGATTACGTCTGCGTTTGCTATTTCTCGAGCCTGCCCGGGAGTCAGCTCAAAGGTATGAGGGCTGGCGCCGGGTGGGAGCAGGGTCGTAACGTTAACCCGGTTTCCCCCTATTTGCCTTGCTATGTCGGCGAGGGGGAATATGGTCGCGACCACCCTGACCACCCTCATGCTCCCGGATCCGTTATCCTGGCTATCCTGGCGGTCGCTACCGGCGCTGGTGGTCGGAGACTTCATCGTGGCTGTTTGGTCGGTATCAAGCTTGAGCTTATCGTTACCAGCGAATATTAATACGAGAGCCCCTATTAAAATCAGGAACACGAGACCCGACTCTAGTAGAGCCCCTGCGGTCCGCCGGCTGCGTCCTTTGACATTCTCTTTAATGTTTCTAGCTTTGGTTCTAGCTTTGGCGCCCCCTTTTATGTCGGTCACCGTCCGGCACCTCCGTCGCCGCTTCCTTCGCCGTTCACTTTCGCCGCTTCCTTATGTTGTATCATCTTGTATGCCCTTGCATGACCTCGCTTGATGTTGGCGAGATCCCTTCATGGCGGTCACCGCACCTTGCGCACTGGCCCTTTATACATCCCCGGTGCGTGTTTATTATCATGCCCAATCCGGCACGGCTATATCGAACCAGCTTTTTTACCTGGCTCAGACCTTGGTACCGGTGTTGGTGCAAGTTCTAGTGTCAGTGCAGGAGCTGCAGGTGTTGCTGCATGACTCTTGCTGCACTCTGCACAGTAGCCGTAGATCTGAAAGCTGTGGCTTACGATGGTAAAGCCGTTTTCGTCCGCTCCACTGAAACTGTCATTATCGAGAGGACAACCATCCAGGCACACGATCTTATCACATCCCAGGCATACGAAATGATGATGGTGGTCCCCACCAAGCTTGAATAAATCCCCTCTCTTGGAAAGGAGGTTTATCTGACTTACAACGCCCAGGGCTGCTAGCAGCCTGAGATTCCGGTAAACAGTATCCATTCCCATACCCGGAAACCTCTCCGCAACCCTTTCATGGACCTGCTGGGCATTTTGAGGCTCATATGCCTCGGATAGCACCCTGATTATCTCGCGTCGCTGGGGGGTTAGCTTATAACCGCTGGCCTTTAGCCGGCGAAGTATGGTCTCTTGCTTGGCTACCGAGTCAAGTTGCAGCATCAGGGCACCTTCTCTCCATAAATAATATCATTCCTATTTAGGATTGTAATTAAAGCCGATACGAAAGTCAAGCACCCGCTCAGCCATCGTGCTAATGTAGACCGGGGCGCACACCCTTTCAGCTATCCGGCCCAACGGCCCTCGGCCGGAGATTACGGAGCGGCCTGCTCGACTAGCCGTGTCCGCCGGGCGGAGAGATGCGAGATAACTTATGCGAGTGCCGGAAAGGACGGAGATTTGTGCGCACCAACTTAGGCGAGATAGAGGCGCGCCGACCAGCCTGCACCCTTTCGATCAGGCAAAAAAGAGGAGGCCACCCGTGTCATGGGTGGCCTGAGCTACGCATGGCTCATGATCACCCCGGAAGTTCCCCAGGCCGTTGCCCGGCCTTGCCCGCCTTGATCGTTTCTTTAAGATTTTTAGGGAAGGGGAGTATATCCCCGGCCGCCAGGAGCGAAAGCTGGAATTCCGGGATGAGAAGCACGATCACGAGCAGCAAGACAAGGCTTAGGATGCCGGCCGCTGGTCCAGCCTCCTGGGTGAGCAAACCTTCGATATCAGAGAAAAGGGGTAATACGTCGGTAGCTACGGATATGGCGTAAAAGATGACGGGGGATTGGCTTCCCAGGATCAAAAGTATCAAAAAGAAGAGGAATGGCAGATTCAGTCCAACGGGCTCGTCTATCTTTATCTCCTCTTTTGTTACTTCCACTTCTCTGCATGCAAAATGCAAGTCTGGTTTTCTTTTTTTCGCTTTTATGTGAAGCGGGTTGCCGTCTGGTACTAAGTGTAGGTTCATTACTCTGTGAAAGTTCGCCGGCGCGTTCCAGGGGTTGCCGGTGCTGCGCTTCGGGGACGGCGCGCCGCAAGCGCCAGCAACCCCTGGAAAAGTGGTGGTGGTTTTCGAACTTACACTTAGCATGTCTAACAATTGGAGGAAGAGCGAGGAGACGATAGTCGGGTATATCTTCAGATCCAGGAGATCCAGGGCAAGGGTAAAGGCATCCCAAGTGTGAGCGTTACCTCCCTTTTTTTCATGTTTCATGTCACGTTTCATGGGCCTCACCTCCAGGTTATTATATGCCTTTATGCCTGGGCGTTGCTCTGACGTTGATCCTGCCCATTGTGGCCTTCTACATTGTGATATTTTATGGATGCGGATATTTTTATGGAGGCGCTGACGGCTGGCAGGGGCTGGCGCGGTATCTGAAGACGGGTGCGGGTATCGGAAGACATTTGAAGGCGAGATATTTGAAAATAAGTTTGAAGAGGAATGAGAAGCTTGGGTGCATGTAATTTCTTTAGGTAATGTGGCCGGGGAAACTGTGACCGCCTCTGCCCGGGGTCGAGCGGGTGACCGGGACCGGCAAGAGAGTCACCATCAGGTCATGATTCGGGTCATGATCGAGTCATGCTTATGATCGAGTCATGCTCGTGATCAAATCTTGCGGGCGAGGTGGTGAGCGAGGTGGTAAGGTGGTAAGCAGGTTGCCACCTTTACGGCGCAGGGTGGTAAGATGCTTACCACCATCACCGGTGGGTCACGGTTGGGTGGTAAGAAAGTTACCAGGATAGGCGTCGAGGTGATAAATAACTTGCCATCTCATCGGGCTAAGTGGCAAGATACTTTCCAGTGCAGCGAGCAGGTGGTAACTAACTTGCCAGCCTGGCGCGCAGAGTGGTAAGATACTTGCCAGTTCGAC
>DUMQ01000078.1 GCA_012839815.1 Bacillota bacterium
GAAATTTGGCAGGGCCCTCGCGCCAAATTTCAACGGAGGCGCGCCGCAAGCGCGCCGTCCCCGGAACGCAAGCACCGGCAACCCCCTGGCAAAACGGCGATAATCTTCGAACTTATACTTAGCCGCGTCCGCCTGGCGGAGAGATGCGAGACACCCTATGCGAGTGCCAAAAAGGGTAGAGATTTTTGCGCACTAACTTAGCTCTTCCAGGGGATGGCGAGCCTCTCGATCCAGTCCAGGGCGATAGCGAATATATACCCAAGGGCTGACATGTCGAGCAGACCCACGAACATCCTCTCTATATCGAACATGTCGTACGCCCGCCATATCATGTAGCCGACCCCGGCACGCGCTGCCGATAGCTCTGCGGCCACTATGAGCAGGAGAGCCGTCCCCATGCCGAGCTTGAACCCGGCAAATATCATGGGCAGCGCGCCGGGGAGCGCCACTGTAAGGTAGAAGTCCTTCCGCGAGGCGCCGAAGCTCTTCGCGACATCGAGGTAGATCGGCTCGATATTCAGGACGCCAGCCATTGTATTGATCAGCACGAGATAGAAGACACCAACCGCTATAGTTACCACCTTTGACGTTTCCCCGAGCCCGAAAACAAGGAGTATGAGGGGCATTATAGCGAGTTTGGGTATGGGAAATGTCGCCGCGACCATTGGTTGGAGCGCCGCCCGGACAGGCGGGAAAAGCCCCATTGAAAGGCCGAGGATCACCCCGGCCCCACTCCCGATGAGAAAGCCTATAATGATGCGCTGGACGCTCACGAGCGTATGTAGCAGGAGTTCCCCCGACGTGACCAGCGGAATGAGCGATTTAAATATCAGGGAGGGGGCGGAGAAGAGCCGGACGTCGATAAGACCCGCCCTGGCCAGGGCCTCCCATAACACGAGAAGCAGGAGAGGCGAGAGGAAAGAGAGCAGCGAAAGGCCAGCGTTCCTCAAGCTCCCATGCCTTGCGCCAGTTCCTGCGGCCTTAGCTGTCGCAGCCGTTCTCGAGCTTACCTCCAGATTCGCCTTTCTTCTGTTGTCTGCCTCTGCTCTATCTGCCTTTGCTCTTGCTTGGGCTGCCATTTCTCTTGCCTTTGCACTTGTGCTTACACTTGCTATTGCTCTTTTCCTTGCGCCTGCTCTTGCTTGTGCCCCTGACCCTGGGCCTCCCTCCAAGGTCGGGCCCGGGGTTACATGATTGATGCTCATGCGTTATCGCCCCCTCGCCGCTCGGCGTATACGTTAATATTTACCCAGCACCCCGACGGCGAAGTCCACATACCTATTGTCCACCGCGTCTTCTACCTTGAGCATTCCCTTGAGGAGCCCCCTTGCAATATACCACTCGATATCCATTTCTACCCCTTTCATCCTTACATATCCGTTAGGGTTCAGACCTGCCGGGTACATCCTCTCGTAGACCTCCGGGTCCCTGACGGTTGAGGTCTTTGCCAGGATCTGGATCACTTCGTCCCTCCCTTTGTTTTTTATAAAGGCATCATTGTAATCGCGCAAAGCCTTGATATAGGCCACCATAAAGCGGTTGGCCACCTCAGGCCGCTTTATCATGCTCGGCCCATATACAAGAAGCGCGGTCTGGGCGTGAGGGTCGTACCCGGAAGGATCTTTCCAGCGGTCGATGAGCCCTTTCTGAACCCCCTGGGCGACGAAGGGCTCGATGAGCATGGCAGCATCGATGCTCCCATTGCCAAGGGCGACGAGCATATCAGGAAATGCCCTTATAACCTGGAGATCCACGTCTTTCGTTGACATCCCGCCTGCGGCAAGGCAGCGATCGAGAGCGATCTCGTCGAGCGACGCCGTGCCGACGATAGCGACTTTTCGACCCTTTAGGTCTTTGAAGTCCTTTATCACCCCGACCAGGTCTTTCCGGATGACGAGACGGTAGTATCCCATGCCCGGGATATTCGTCCCTTTATCGGCGACGATCTTGATAGGGATGTCGCGAAGCATCGCATTGAAGAGGCCGGCCGCCGTAACTGTGCAGGCGACATCGAGCTGGCCCGACGCGAGGAGGTTGATCATTTCTTGACCCGAATTGAACTGGATTTCCTCGATCTTTATCCCGAGTTCCTCATAGTACCCCTTGTAGATGCCGATGAGGATGCCGGCATCGGATGGAGCTCGCTTCATTCCCACCTTGACGGTCACGGGCGGCGAAATGGGAGCAAGCCTCTTGCCTGTCTGGCCCGCCCCCAGGGCAGCCCCTGTACCAAGAAACGAGAGCAACGACATCAAGACCAGGCTAACCGCTATCAAGCGCTTCAGGTTTCCCGCTGATAACCTATTCAATTGTCTAGCACTCTCCTCTCTCACCCCGCCGGGCGGCTTTCGCCGGGCGGTCGTCTTAGGATCAGGATGCAGCGGCAGCTGCGGTACACTCTATTATATGAAGCATCGAAGCTTTTCGACTGGAAGCTCTTTTGCCCTGCTTTCCTGGATATAGCAGCGAAAAAAAGACCCCTGATTTCCAGGGTCTTTCCTTGATAGCCGCCATCCAGCATGATTTATCTGGCAGGTGTGGCGCCTATAGCCAAATAACTTCCACCTCATATAGGGCAATTTGCGGGTCAGCGGTCAGAATAGGTAGGTCTTCTAGCTGGGCCTGAGCAATGAGAAGCCGATCAAAAGGGTCTCGGTGGTGATCCGGAAGATTATGAACATGCAGGGCGTGACTCATCTGAATGGGCAAGGTATTAATAGCATTGGCGGACAGTTGTTCGGGAATAAAGGATTCCAGGTCGCCTGACAGATGTAATTTGCCAAGCCTGGCTTTAATTGCTATTTCCCAACCGCTGGCGGCACTGAGAAATAGTTCATTCTCTCCATCAGCTTTCAAATGCCTCCAAGATAGATTCGGGGAGCGGCGCATCGAAATCGGGTAAGATAGTAACCATCCCTTTAGCGCTCCCCGGAACACGGCGGATCGGCCGCTCTACTATCGGAGCCAGCCGGGCAACAGGCTTGCCGGCTTTAGCAATGATGATTTCTTCGCCTTTTTTCACTCGCATTAAAAGCTTAGAAAACTGAGTTTTTGCTTCATGAATATTCACGTGCATCGGCATCTAGCTTCACCTCCACTATTGATAGTTTAAACTAAGTCATAGACTAAGTCAATATCTCCGGCAATTTGCTGACCACCTCGCCCGCATGACCTGGCCGTTTTCTTGCCGGTCGGCCCCGACCAAGGGAGGAAACCGGCGGCCTGCGGCGAATAATTTCGAATTAAGGGTAATGGTTATATTATGGGGAGACAATGGCGCGAGATTCTGTTTCATTGATCCGAGGAAGGGGGGGTGGATCATATTGGGGAAAGAATCTCTATGCGAGGTATGCGAATCCATAAATTCGGCGCTGAGGTTGGAGGATGCCCTTGATATTATCGTCCGGAACGCTGGAGAGAGACTTAAGCTTAAGGCGAGTTCTATAAGGCTTCTAGACCCGCGACGCGAGACGCTCCAGATATCGGCGGCTTATGGCCTCAGCGAGGTTTATATTTCCAAGGGCCCGGTTAAGCCAGAGAAAAGCATCCTTGACAGGGAGGCCCTCTCCGGCAAGCTCGTCTATGTGGAGGATGCTGCACAGGACCCGAGGATCCAGTACCCGGAGGATGTAAAAAAGGAGGGCATCCGCTCCATACTGTGTGTGCCCATCATGCTCGAGGGTAGGCCGATAGGGGTTTTGAGGGCTTATGCCGGGGATGTCAGACATTTTACAGACAGTGAAATCGAGACTTTGCGTATTCTCGCCAACCAGGGCGCCATTGCCATTCGGAACGCCCGGCTCTATCGCCGCATGCAGACCCTCTCGGAGCTCGCGAGGCGCATCGGATCGACTCTCGAGCTATCTGACGTCTTGAACCTTCTTGTAGAGGGGGCGGCGAAGGCGATGGGGGGCAAGGCGGCATCATTAAGACTCCTCGATCGATTTGGGGAAAGACTTACCATAAGTGCGGCATACGGCCTGACGGATGAATATATTGCCAAGGGCCCCGTCGAGGTCCACAAGAGCGTTTTAGATTATGAGGCGGTGCTCGAAAAAAAACCGGTTACGATCTACGACGCCACGTTGGACCCCAAGTTCCAGTACCGGCAGGAGGCTGAGCGGGAAGGCATTCGCTCGGTGTTATGCGTCCCCCTGATAGCTCGCGAAAAGGTCCTGGGCGTGCTCAGGGTTTATACAGGAGTGCCCTACGAGTTTACCCAGGATGAGATCGATTTTCTCGCTGCCCTGGCTAACCTTGGAGCCCTGGCCATCGAGAATGCGCGCATGCATAAGCAGATGAAGGAGAGTTATGAGCGTTTGATGGCCGATGTATCATCCTGGCATGATTGGGACAGCTGGGGGACCCGGTAGTGGGGGCAAGAGATGATACGGGGGTGACAGGGGTGACGGTGATGCAGTTACCTGCGGCTGGTGTCCAACGTCCACGCAGCCGGGGGGAAAGGGGCGCAGCCCTTATAGCTGTCCTGGTGGTGGTCGCCGCGTTGGGGGTCCTCACAGCCGGGGTGTTTGCCATCGCCGCAAATGGTTATAAGGCGTCAACGTGGGCGCGGGATAGGGTGAAGGCCCTTTATGCTGCTGAGGCTGGCATCAATCGCTGGCTTTTTCTTTATGATAGTGATGGGGTCCCCAGGTCGAATCTTAGTGGTGATATAGATGGCATCAATTATACTGTCACTTACACCCGGGATCCCGGGGATGCTTCCAAATACCTGCTCCGTTCCTCCGCCAGCACAGGTGGGCGCACATGCACAGTCTCCATAGAGGCGAGAAGCTCCCCGGAGGCGTGGCAACACGTGATATTCGCGGGGGGAAATTTTAACCCGCCGCGGCTTGAAAACGTTGACCCGGCAAGCGGTCCGAACGGGCCGGTGACGGGCCTGTCACCATTGGATGTCCCCAGGCCCGACTGGGGCGCGTACCGGAGCTTGCTGGAGCCTGATATCTCATGGGCGACGCCAAATGTCCCCCCTTATTCGGGCAACTTTGGGACGGTGACGCCGGTCGGCGCGGGGCCGCATTATTATGCAGGGGCAAATATTGACCTTATACTCGGTCCCATTACCGGGGATCTCTATCTGAGCGGCTGCAATGTGAGAAAGGGGATCGTGGGGCCGATTTTCGGCAACATCTTTATCAGAGCGAGCAATATTAACGGTCCTATAACGGGCCAGATATCGGGTTCGATCTGCATTGAGGGTGGCAACGTGTCCGGGATCGGGGACGCGGGCACCGTGATCGACGGGGATATAAAGATATCTGGGGGTAACCTCATAGGGTTTGGCGGTCCCGGCGGTCCCGGTCGCGGCGCCCATGGCGGCGGTGGCGCCGGCGCGGGTGGCGGCGTCGGCGGAATTGAGGGTGAGATAAAGGGCAATGTCTACCTGGATGGCGGTAACTCGGTGGTCGTGGGCGCGACAGTAGATGGATCGCTCTATGCGAAAGGGAATACAACCTTGAGTGACGGTTCCACCATACGAGGGGGCGTTTTTACTGAAGGGAATCTTCATTTAAGGGGAGACGTAACGGTTGGCCACAGAGAGAACCTGCCCGCAATCATGGCCCAGGGGAATGTAAATATCCAGGAGGGCCAGCATGGCACCCTGTCCGTTAACGGGGTTGTCTGGGTGGACGGCAATTTCATCAAGGGCGGTGGGACCCTTGTTCTCGAGAGGGGGAACCTTGTTACAAAGGGCAATGCGAACCTCACGGGAAACGGGCGTTACAAGATCAACTATGATTATGGCCTGCTCGACCCGGAGAATCAGCCGCCTTATTTCAGCGGCGGGAAGACGACATTCGCTGTGCTTCGCGACACCTGGACCAGCTCGTATGGGTTTGCGAGGTAGTCATTTTGCCTTGCGAGGCAGTCCTCTGGCTGGTCCTCCACCCTTGCGAGGCAGCCGTCAAGGCAAGCTGCAAGGTAGTCCGGGTCCGGGAGGCGGCCTGCGAGGCAAGCGCTGGTGGACGTCAGGCATGAGCTTTATCGAGGTCCTCATCGCCCTGGCTGTCCTGGCGCTGGCGGTCACCCCGTTGATCGGCCTCGTAGGATCGGGTGTGCGAGGCGCCGGGCGGGCGGATGAGGTGGCCTATGCCACGGACCTGGCGCGTGAGGAAATAGAGGCCATTAGAAACGGGCGGGCGGAGGACCTGGCAGAGGGCACGGTTACGAGGGTTATTACTCGTCCCGTAGGCGGGGGCGAAGGCGGGGGCGGCCATGCCCTGAACGGGGCCCGATATGAGGTTGTCAGGGAAGTGACGGCTTCCCTTGAAGCAGGAGGGAACACATTATGGCTTGTCAGGGTCAGGGTGTACCGGTATCCAGGACCCTCGCAGGGGAACCCGGGCGAGTCGCTCGTGAGCCTGGGCACTTATGTATACGCGGGCGGGGTTTGAGAGCCGATCCGGGCCAGCACGGGTTGGCGCTCGTCGAGGTGCTCATGGTCCTCGCCATAATCCCCATCATACTCGGTATCGCATACGGCGCCCTCGTGATCGGCATGCGCGCAACGGCGACCGCTCGGGACACGGTGAGCCTGGCAGGGGAAGCGTCCAGGATAGTCGAGGAGATAAGCGCCGATGCGAGGGGGGCGTGCCGGATCTTAGAGGGATCCGATGACCGGTCCTTGAGACTTATGAAAAAAGATGGGCTGCAAGTCGAATATGTGGTTTACAGCGCGCCGCCTTCAAGCGAGGGTCCCCACACGGGCGGCACCATACTCCGGAACGGGTACCCCATTCTCCGTGAGGGAATATATGTTGAATCCTGCACCTTCACCTACTACGGCCCTGGCGATTCACCCGGAGGGGCCGGGCTGCCTTTAAGTGATGCCGCGAATGCCACAGGAGTGGGAATAAGCCTCACTCTCGGCTCGGGCGGCAGGACTTACGCAACCCACTCATTTGTTTCCTTGCGCTGTCGCTGACAGGAGTGGTATAAAATTCTAGCAAAAATATTGACAACTTCTTGACTTCGCAGGAGGAGAAAACGACCTGAAGGCGAATATGATTCTTAGAAACTTAACTAGGTTAGCTAAGTAACTAAGCTACACCCTATGCGACCGCCGAAAAGGGCAGAGATTTTGCGCACTAACTTAAACTTAGTGTAGGCTTAGGTTCTGTAAGTAAGGTTGGGTGCTGGTGGAACATGGTTAGATTAGAGCCGGGGACTCCCGCGACCATAAGGGATAACAACAGATACCTGGTTCTCCAGGCGATCGAGAGGCAGGGGCCGGTGTCACGCGCGGAGCTATCCAGGATAACGCAGATAAGCGAGCCGACGATATACTCGATAATCGATCATCTTGCCTCCAGAGGACTTGTTAGAGAGGTCGGTGTGGGTCAATCCACAGGTGGGAGGAAACCTATCATGATCGAGTTCAACCCCGAGGCGGGATTCGTGGTCGGGGTGGACGCCGGCGGGACGAACATCAAGATGGGGATATCAGATCTTAATGGCAGGTTCCGGCACAAATGCAAGGTTCCCACAAGGGACCTGGGTTTCGGTGCAGAGGCCGTGCCCGGCATTGCCGGGGCTGTGCGCGAGCTTATAGCTGAATCCGGTGTTCCGCAGGAGAAGGTATTGGCCGTCGGCGTCGCGGTTCCTGGCGTCGTTGATCCGGAGACAGGGGAGGTATCCCTTTCTCCTCAGATGGGTTGGGACAAGATCCCTCTCGGGAAGCTACTGTATGAAGAGTTGGCAATACCCGTCGTTGTCGAGAATGATGTAAACGCTGCGGCGCTCGCCGAAAAGCACTGGGGCGTCGGCCAGGATATGAATGATTTCGTTTTTATCGCTATTGGCACAGGCATCGGCGGCGGGGTGATAATAAATGGCGAACTCTACAGGGGCTATTCATATGCCGCCGGCGAGGTTGGTTACACGATCACCGATCTAAGCTGGATGAAGCGTGAGAACTCGGAGGGGTTTGGATGTCTTGAAACCTTCGCGGCCGCCCAGGGCATTCTGAAAAGGGCGATCGAGCTCTGGGGGACCAGGGCCGGTGGAGGAGCGGCCGCGCCTGCAACGGTTGAGGAAGTATTTGACCTTGCGCGGGCCGGGGATGAGGTAGCTAAAAGGGTGGTCGAGGAGGTTGCGGATCACCTTGCGGCCGGGATTATCAATATTTCGGTGGTATTGAACCCCCAGGCGGTGGTTATCGGGGGCGGCATAGCAAATGCCGGTGATGTCCTGCTCGACCCCGTCAAGGAGAGATTGCAACGTATCTCCCCGATCCGGCCACAGCTCTTGCTGTCAAAAATGCGAGCGGATACGGGTCTCATAGGTGCGGCATCGATCGCATGCAGGGCGGCGAAGCAGAACTTGCTATCTATTTAATATTATACCAGCTTCAACTGATTGAGAATGATTGGAGGTAGAGGACGAGCATGACCGGTTATGAACGGATCATGGCGGCGATTAAGAGAGAACCTGTGGATCATATTCCCGTCTTCCCTCTGGCTATGACCTTTGCCGCCAGATACGCCCGCGTGTCTTACAGGGATTATTGTCGTATCCCTGAGGTTATGGTCGACGCCCAGATCACCATGGCCCGGGATTTAGGTTTTGATGCCGTCCACCCAACGTGCGACGCGGCCCGGGAGGCGGAGACCCTGGGGGCGGAGGTCATCTACCCCGAGGATGACGTACCCTCTCCCGTGGCTCCTATCATCACGTGCGACGCCGATTTGGAGCGCCTGAGTTTACCCGATCTTCAGGGCCGTAACCGGATGAGGGACCAGATAGATACGATTAAAGCTTTGAAGGACCGGGTCGGCGGGGAGCTTGCGGTCTTCGGGTGGGTCGAGGCCCCATTCCAGCTGGCCGCTATTCTCAGCGGGGTTAATGATTTTATGATCAAGATTGTGACGGAGCCCGACCACGCCCGGAGGGTGATCGAGTTTTGTGCCGAGATTTCCACGCAGTTTGGGCTCGCCCAGATAGAGGCGGGCGCTGACGTCATCGGCGTTGGCGACGCCGTGGCGAGTCTCATCTCGCGCGATCATTACCTGGAGTTCTCGCTCCCTTATGCCGCGGCCGTCATCAGGAAACTGAAAGAACGCGGTGTGCGAGTGAAGTACCATATCTGCGGCGATAGCAACCGCTTGCTCGATGTACTGCCCCGGACGGGGGCCGACATAATAAATCTTGATTCCCACGTGGACCTGGCCGTGGCGAAAGCCGTGATAGGCGACAGGGTATGCATAAAGGGGAATCTACCGCCGGTTCTCCTCCTCAACGGGACCGAGGAAGAGGTGGTTGGTGCGGTGAGGAAGTGCATCAGCGCCATGGGAGATGGGAGGGGCTATATCTTCAGCCCTGGATGCGAGGTCCCGAGGGATGCCCCGGTCGGGAATGTTCGGGCGATGGTGGCGGCCACGGGGCGGGAGGTATAGCAAGAAGGAGGGGGTGTTCGGGGGTAGCGCGGGAAAGGTGCGTGTAACTGAGATACATTATGATAGCGCTGAGATACATTATGAGAGCGAGGTGTAAAGGCAATGATGAAGGAGAGGCTCGGTAAGATCCTGGTAGTTATGCTTTCGCTAGCCTTGTGTGTCGGCCTGCTGGCCGGAATGGCCTCGGCCAAGGTAAAGATCAACGCCCTTTTTATGAAGCAGGCCGGGTATAGCGAAGATGATATCAGGAGCATGACCGCGGAATTCGAGAAGAAGAACCCCAACATAGAGGTGGGGCTGACCTTCGTCGCATACGAGGAACTCTATGATAAGATAGTGGTATCCGCGGCAAGCGGGAGAGGAACCTACGACGTAATCCTGGTCGACTGCATCTGGCCCGCAGCGTTTGTCTCAGCTGGCTGGCTCCTTGATGTAACCGACAGGCTTACGCCCCAGGAGCGTGCCGATATCTTCCCTGAGGTGCTGAGCGCGGTGGAATACAAGGGGCGGCTTTATGGCATGCCCTGGCTCAACGACTGGCTTTACATGTATTACAATGAGGACATGCTGAAGCGCGCGGGCTACAAGGATGCGCCGTCCACCTGGACCGAGGTCGTGGAGGTGGGCAAGAAGCTCAAGTCCAACGGCATCGTCAAGTACCCATATATTGAGGCCTGGAGCCAGAACGAGTCAACCCCCATCGAATACCTCAAGTTTGTCTCGGCCTTCGGCGGTGACATGCTGGATAAGAACGATAATCCGATTTTCAATAGAGGGGCCGGCCTCAAGGCGCTGGAGTTCATGGTCAGCAACCTGAAAGCCGGGATCTTCCACCCTGCCACCCTCGAGTCGGCATATGACGAGGTGCGAAATACCTTCTCCCAGGGGGAGGCAGCCTTCGGGACAAACTGGGCATACATGTATAACCTCGCCAATGATCCAAAGGAATCCAAGGTCGCAGGGCATGTAAGGGTCACCATCCTGCCTGGCATGCCGGGCGGGCGCAAGAGCGCGTCGATCAACGGTGGCATGGGCCTTGCAATCATGAAGACCTGCAAGCATCCTGATGAGGCATGGAAATACGTGACCTACCTGGCGTCCAAGCCCGTTCAAAAGAAGTATTCTGCGCTGGCGCTCCCCATCTGGAAGTCGCTCTACGACGACCCGGATGTTATAAAACCCCAGCCTGAGCTGGTGCGCGCCGCCAAGCAGCAGATAAAATACATAGTGAACAGGCCGCAGGTGGCATGGTATCCCCAGCTGTCGCAGATCGTCCAGGAGGAGGTCCAGTACGCCCTTACAGGGTCCAAGACGCCTCAGCAGGCCCTTGATGATGCGGTGGCCAGGGTGAAGGAAGTCAAGGCTAAGTATAAGCCCAAGAAATAGGGCTGTTACGGATGCCAATGTTGTTACCTACTAAGTGAAGGTTCCTTGATTTGTGCTAGTTTACCAGCACGTCCCAGGGGAGGGGTTGCCGGTGTTGCGTTCCGGGGACGGCGCGCTTGCGGCGCGCCTCCGTTGAAATTTGGCGCGAGGGCCTTGCCAAATTTCAAAAGGCCCCGTCACGCAAGCACCGGCAACCCCTGGAAAAACGTCAGTAATCTTCGAACTTCGAACTTACACTTAGCCGCGTCCGC
>DUMQ01000079.1 GCA_012839815.1 Bacillota bacterium
TCCTTGCTCAGCAGTGCAAAGACCAAACGGACAAACTTGCGGGCGGTCAAGACCAGGGCTCGCTTATGCTGGTGCTTGGGAACCTCATCATATTTCCGCTTGTAGAAGGCAGCATATTCGGGGTTATGCAGCCTTAGAGAGCTAGCTGCCTCGACCAGATAGTAGCGGAGATAGAGGTTGCCAGCCTTAGTGAGCGATGTCTCCTCGGCCTCGAATTCGCCGGATTGGTAGCGAGTCCAGGTAAGGCCTGCGGATTTGGCAAGGGCAGCGTGGCCGTGGAAGCGGGTTATATCTCCCACTTCGGAGATGATGCCAGCAGCCAACACTGGTCCAATGCCTGGTACAGACCCGAGGGTATTGGGTATCGCCTCGACCTCCTTGTCAATAACCCTGTCGAGCTTCTTTATCTGGCCCTTGAAGAACTGGATGTTCTCCATGGTCATGGAGAGCGCAACATCGACAGAGTTTTGCATCTTGCTGTTTAGGCGATAGGACCGGTGTACAGCCTTTTTGAGTTCCTCGACGAAGAGTTCGGGATTAGAGAACCTGGCATTGCCTGCTTCAATGATGAACTGTGCGAGTTCCTCAACAGGCTTGTCCAGGATTTCGTCGAGGGTAAACTCGCTGAGCAGAGTCATTGGACCTTTTGCGAAGACCCGGTTGCCTGCTACGTTTGTGTATTCTGAGAATTTGAGGAATAGAAGGCCCAATGCGCGATTCTTCTCAGCGATAGTGCTTCGGACTAGGGTATAACGGAGCCTGGTAAGTCTCTGAAGCGGCTGGTAGCGTAGATCCTTTTCGGTGAGGGGCTTGAGCCTACCGAAGCGTAAGCGATCCGCAATGACCCAGGCATCGACGTAATCGGTCTTGGGTAGGGTGGTATAGGCATCCTTGAAGGCCTTGATGAGACTAGGATTGATGAGGAACAATTGTGTATTGATGTTGCGAAGTAAAGGGTGTTCATCAAGGTATTCCCGCAGGTGCCACCAGTAGTATCCGGTGGCCTCCATACCGATCTTAACCTGGGAATAGTCTTGGGAAGAGATGATAGGGATCAACTGAGCCACGAAGGTTTCAAGTCCATCCCGATTGTTTGGGAAATTAAATGGCTTACGCACCAGTTCTCCTTCCTGGTTCATGAACTGGGCTAGGTTGGTTTTATGGCTGATATCGATGCCGACATAGAGGGTCTTGAGCATACAGAATCACCTCCCTTCGGGGTTGGTGAAACATTTGGGGCTTTCCCTGACGCCTTGTAGATCAGCGACCTCGCCATGAGAACTGTCTACACCGGATAGAGGCTGCATCCCTTACCTGCTGAGAATAAGGGTCTATCTGGGTAGCGAACAGCTTACGGGTAAGAAGTTCACACAAGGAACCAGGGGGTCAGTCTTAGACGAGAAGTCATAGCGGTAGGATTCCGCTATGCCTCAGGAGGGATCAAGACCTGCCCCTGCCAACCTAAGGCCATTGTCTCAGGAGAGCCCCAAAACTTCAAGTCCTGGGCTGTGGATATGGCGCATCTGTGGACTTATGGATAACCCCTTCGGGGTTACCCACAGGGTCCACAGATGCTTGGACAACGCTACGCGTTGACCACATACCCACAGCCCCGACGACGACTATTTTATAGTTATATTTCTTGGAGTCTATTGTGATCTCAGCTAAAGTATACGAGGTGGGATCTTGTTGAGGAGAGTGGCGGGCCGCCCGGGGCTGGCCTCTTTCATATAGGCGGTGTCATGTGCACGCCGGGCCTTGACGGTGAGCCTCTGGGCCGGATATTAAAAAAGGCCAAGGAAGATTACGGGATGATCACCTCGATAGACACCGCATGGAATGATGCGGGCTCAATGAACACGGTGCGCCCCGGTTTACCTTACCTCGATTTCTTCATATCGAGTATTGCCGAGGCCAGGCTCGTGACCGGGAAAGAAGACCTCCGGGAGCTCGCGGATGTACTTCTCGACCACGGCGTCAGGGTGGTCGTGGTGAAGATGGGCCCCGGAGGCTGCTATATTAAAACCAGGCAGGACGGCGGGTATGAGGTCAGGATCCCCGCCTGGGATGTCCCGGTTGTTGATACGACGGGTGCAGGCGACAGCTTTGTCGCGGGGTTTTTGACTGGCGTGATGAAGGGCTGGGACCTAGAAAGGGCAGGGAGGTTTGGGAATACAGTCGGGGCCACGGCCGTCGGCGTCCTGGGTGCTGTCGAAGGGGTGCGGTCGTTTGAAGAGACCCTTGAGCTGATGCAGGTGTTAATGAGGGACGGGCGCGAGCGTGAGTAAACGGTGGTAAACATTTCCCTGGTTATTTCCGAGGAAGGTAGATATTGAATTCATGATCATTAGTGTGACGTTGAATCCCTGTCTTGACAAGACTATTTTTGTTGATAAAGTAGAGCCTGGAAAGAGGGTACACGTTAAGAGTGTAAAATACGTCGCAGGCGGCAAGGGTATGAATGTTGCCCGTATTCTTAATACCCTCGGATATCCGAATATAGCCTTCACGATCGCCGGGGGATGGGCTGGTGCCTTCCTTGAAGACTTAATGCGCAAGGATAATATAACTGGGGAGGTCGTCAGAATTCGGGGGCTCACCCGCACGGTTACCACGGTCCTGGAGGAGGAACCATGGGTTGCAACGGAGTATAATGAGGACGGGCCGCAGGTTTCTCGCGATGAGGCGGCCGAGATCGAATCGAGGCTCCGCGACTTGATAAAGGCGCGCCGGCCTGAGTTCGTTATCCTCTCCGGGAGCGTGCCGTGCAAGGAGCTTGTGGGCATATACGCCAGGATAATTTCCTATGCGAAATCGCTTGGGATCAGGACCATTCTTGATACCCGGGATGAGGCCCTTGTCGATGGCATCAAAGCGGGCCCGTTTATGGTTAAGCCAAACCTAAACGAAGCTGAGGCGCTCTTTGCAAAGTTAAGGACCGGTTCCAAATCGGAGGCCGGGCATGAGCGCGAGTATAAGCGTATTAACGAGTATAAGTGCCCGGACCGGCATCTTCGATCTGATGTTGATATCAAGCTTGGGGCGCAGGATGGAGCTGGGAGACTCTATGTGCGTGAGGTAGCCCTGAGGACGGTTCGAGCGTTGCTTGACATGTCTATCCAGGTGGTGGCCCTGTCTCTGGGCCGGGACGGTGCGGTGGTCGGCTCAAGGGGGTTGATGAGCGCCCGGCCCGCCCGGCCAGACAAGTCTCCTGGTGAACCTGGCGAAGTCGAGGGGGGTGGCGAGGGTATTTGGGAGGTGAGACCCCCTCCGGTCAAGGAGGTCAACCCTGTAGCCTCAGGTGATGCGTTTGTGGGGGCTTTCGCATATGCAATGGCCTCTGGCATGCCCCTGGTCGAGTGTATACGCTGGGGGACGGCAGCCGGGGCCGCGAATGCGGCTATGTGGGATCCCGCCTATTGTAGCCGTGAGCAGATAGAGGCCTTGCTCAGCGGCGTGGCCGTGAGAAGATTATAGCCTAACAGCCTACAGCTGGGTGCATGTAATTTTTGTAATGTGGCCGGGGAAACTGCGACCGCCTCTGCCCGGGGTCGAGTGACCGGGACCGGCCGGAAACTCACCATCAGGTCATGCGGGCGGGTCATATGGGCGAGTCATGCCGGTGAGGTGGTAAGCAGGTTGCCACCTTTACGGCGCAGGGTGGTAAGATTCTTACCACCATCACCGGTGGGTCACGGTTGGGTGGTAAGAA
>DUMQ01000080.1 GCA_012839815.1 Bacillota bacterium
AACGGAGGCGCGCCGCAAGCGCGCCGTCCCCGGAACGCAAGCACCGGCAACCCCTGGGACGTGCTGGTAAACTGGCACAAATCAAGGAACCTACACCTAGTCGAGCAGGCCGCTCCGTAATCTCCGGCCGGGGGCTATTGGGCCGGGGATTGAGGCCGCCTGGCGGAAAGAGGATGCGCCCGCCCTTACACGTCACTTCTTGTGCCGCGAGTGACGTATATGACGTGGCTTAGCATCCTGGTGGTGAAGGTGGGTAAGTAGCCTGCGAGCGAATCGACCCCGGCCGTAGCTGTCATCCGCTGGGACAGCAGGCCCGCGCCACCCGAGCGAGCCGATCGCCGGGAGGCAGGCAGTAGGCATTTGCCCAGTATTTTGCAGCTGCGCTGGATTGACAAGCCATCCTGGCGCCTATATAATGTGATTGTGTGAATTTTGGGGGAAAAGGGGGAACCGGCTTGTGAGACCAGGGATGCTATGGAAAATCCTGGGCATTATTATTGTTGTAGCAGTTTGCGCCGGGGTCATCTACAAACTACCCATGAACCTGGGCCTTGACCTCAAAGGCGGCACGCGCCTTGTGCTTGAGGCTCAGGATACCTCTACGGTGAAGGTTGATGAAGACGCGGTACAGCGGGCCAAGGAGGTCATCCAGAGGAGGGTTGACCAACTTGGTGTAGCCGAGCCCGTGATTTATAGACAAGGGGAGAGACGAATCGTAGTCGAGCTCGCTGGCGTCAAGGACCCCCAGAGGGCCAAGGAGATCATCGGCAAGACGGCCATGCTGGAATTCAAGGATGAGAACGGCAAGGTCATCATGACCGGAAATGATCTCAAGAACGCCACCGCAGGGTATGATGAATACGGGAGACCTGCGGTTCATTTTGAACTCACCCCAGAGGGCGGCAGGAAATTTGAAAAGGCGACGCGGGAGAACCTCGGGCGCCAGATATCTATTATCCTGGACAACCAGGTGCTGAGCAGCCCGGTGGTGCAGGCGGTTATCAAGGATAAGGGCATAATTCAGGGGATGAGGAGCATGGAGGAGACCAAGGATCTCTCAATGATGCTCCGAGCGGGCGCCCTGCCGGTCCCCATGAAGATTCTCCACAGCGAGACCCTGGAGCCGATGCTCGGGCGCGAGTCGATAAACCAGAGCGCGGTGGCAGGGGCCATAGGGATCATGCTGGTGTTGATTTTCATGCTGGCGATGTACAGGCTGCCGGGGATAATGGCCGATGTGGCTCTGGCCGTGTATGCATTTATAGTTTTCGCTGCTATGGCGGCCCTTCATGCGACCTTGACGTTGCCAGGCATAGCCGGTATGATCCTCTCAATTGGCATGGCGGTTGACGCCAACATAATCATTTTCGAGAGGATTAAGGAAGAGCTCAGAGGGGGCAAGAGGTTGCGCGCGGCCATCGAGGCAGGGTTTACGCGGGCGTTTACATGCATCCTCGACTCAAACCTGACGACATTGATAACCGCCGGCGTCCTGTATATCTACGGTACGGGCCCCGTCAAGGGGTTTGCTGTTACCCTGACGCTTGGAATCCTGGCGAGCATGTTCACGGCGATCGTGGTCACTCGCATAATAATGACGGCGATAGTGGATCGCAATCCGGAGCGGTACGCCCGCTACTTCGGGGCCTAGGGGGAGGTGGATGACTTGATAGATGTAATGGGTCGGAGGAACCTTTTCTTCGTAATATCTGCAATTGTGATCCTCGTTGGCCTCGTCTTCCTGGCGACCAGGGGCCTCAACCTGGGCGTCGACTTCACGGGTGGCTCGCTCATCCGGGTGAGGTTCGATCACCCCGTGACGGCCGCGAAGGTCAGGGACGCGCTCACCGCGCCGGAGCTCGCGGATATGCACCTCGAGAAGGGCATTATCCAGCCCATAGAGGGCACCAACGACGTGCAGATCAGGGCGCACGTGCAGGGGAGGCCGCTCAGCGACCCGCAGCTCAAGCGCGTGGTCGATGCCTTGAGCGCCA
Organism: Bacillota bacterium; assembly: GCA_012839815.1. GTDB lineage: Bacteria > Bacillota > SHA-98 > Ch115 > JABLXJ01 > JABLXL01. The sequence goes on from DUMQ01000080.1 coordinate 1,995, forward strand.
GGTTCGGCTCCGCCTCGGTAATAGAGGCCGAGATGGTTGAGCCGGTAATCGGTAGAGAGCTCCTGAGCAAGGCCATGATGGCCGTGTTGCTCGGGTGGATAGGCATTCTCATATACGTTTCCGTCCGTTTCGAGTACCGGTTCGCGGTCGCAGGCGTGGCGGCGCTCATCCATGATGTACTGGTGATCTTGGGAATGTTCGCCATTCTCGGCCGCGAGATAAACAGCCCGTTCATCGCGGCGGTCCTGACGATAGTAGGGTATTCGATCAACGACACTATAGTTGTGTTTGATAAGATCCGCGAAAATCTGAAGTTCAGGAAGCGTGAGACCTACGAGGAACTGGTAAACAAGAGCATAACCCAGACCCTGGGGCGGTCCTTGAATACGTCGCTCACAACGTTGCTCCCTGTGATCGCGCTATACTTGTTTGGCGGCGCGACGATCAAGGACTTCTCCCTTGCTCTTATAATCGGCTTGATCTCCGGCACTTATTCCTCGATCTTCATCGCGAGCCCGATCTGGCTTATCTGGAAGAACTGGGAGCGAGATAGGCTCAGGAAGGTCGCGGTGGCGAAAGCCAGGTAGAGCACGATATTGAAAGCCGGGGTCCGGAAACCCTGTTTCCGGCCCCGGCTCTTTATTTTCTTAGACACGCGACAATCCAGACGGATGACATTGGGGTTTGCGCGTTGGAATAATGTGGGATGGGTTAAAGGGCCCTGTTTTGAATGCGCCCTCCTGCGGCGGGCCATACTAAGCTCTGCCGGGTTAGTGCAGGGTAGTGTATAAGAGTTCGTTGACTTTATTGCGGTTATAAGAAGACCGGGAGGTGCGCTGGGTTGAGGAATTATCTCAAGCTGATCAGACACGAAGGGAACGCGTCGCTATTCCTGGCCCTGGAGACATCGGTGATATCGCTCCTGGCAGGGCGCCCCATTCACGTACATGTCGAGGGCCTCAGAGGAACAGGGAAGACTACCATAATACGCGGGGCAAGGTCGATTCTCCCCTCCATAGAGCGTGTAAAGGGCTGCGTCTATAACTGCCATCCCCGGGCACCGCATTGCCCTGAGCATAGAGGGCTTTCAGAGGATGATATCGCGCGGATCGGGACGGAGGAGATCGACATGCCTTTCCTGGAGATATCCCACGCTGCCAAGATCGGAACTGTCGTTGGCACACTCGACCTGTCAAAGATGGTAGACCGAACCCGGCCCGAAGCTGCGCTCCTCCCGGGCATCCTGCCGCGAGCCAACAGGGGTATAGTCTTCATAGATGAGATCAATCGCCTGGCCGACACGTCACCGGAGCTGACAGATATATTGCTTGATATAATGGGCACCAAGCCTGGCAGGCTCCAGGTGGAAGAGGCTGGCTTCCAGAGTTTTGAGATACCGGTGACTCTTTGCGTGTGGGCGGCGTCGAATCCCGATGAAGAACCCGGGGCCTTGGAGGATATAAGGCGCCAGCTTTCGGATAGATTCGATTTCACGGTGAACATGGGGCGACCATCGGAGCTGGATGTTGTGAAGGAGATTTTGATGTTGAGCGAACAGGGGTCTGGTGAGGATGGGGCGGACCTGGGACCTGAGATTGAGGTTTTTCGCTCCGTCATAGCACAACGTGCAGCACGTTACGGCGATGTCAAGATAGGGGATGACCTGCGGAGCCTGCTTGCCGAGATCTACGTGGATTTCGGGCTTGAGAGCCTGAGGTCGATAGAATCCATAGCCCTCGGGGCGAAGGCCAGGGCCGCATTCGAGGGGAGGAATTCGGTGACGGGTAGCGATTTAATGAAGGTTTTATCGCTAGCCCTGAGGCACAGGGTTGATATGTCGACCCTCAGCAGCATAGCAAAATTCCTGGAGGAACGTCTTGAACAGCAGAAGGTGGAGCGCAGGTGTGAGAGGGGGTCTACCACCCCTGGCGGCGATACGAGGTTGCATGACCTTCATGACCCTTTCAAGAGCCATACTCAGGGTCAGAAGCTGGATACCAGGGGGAAAGACGGCCTCAAGGACAACCCGAATACAAATGGGTTCCTTGAACGTTTCATGAGCGGGATGGGCCTTGACCGGTTGTTTAAGGCCAGGGAGCATGGCCATTATATGGATGAAATGGTTGGCGGCCCCGGCGGCTCCGGCGGCCCTGCCATTGCCCAGGGCCCCTCCGGTGGTGTCCAGGCCCCTCAGCCGGATGTCCAGGTCGCAAGCCCCCCGGAGAAGGCGAGGAGACTAAGTTCACTTCCCGGCGATAGCCTTATGTTTACCGAGGAGGACCTGCGCGGGAAATGATGCCGGAGCTCGATAAGGTCGACACAGCCAAACTCGCCCGCCTTATGCTGAATGAGTTGAAGGCCGGTCGTGGAGTGAGGATTGGGGAAACCACGGTTGTAAGTAAAAGGCTCCATACGATAAGGCCGAGCGCCCCGGGTGAGGTGAGGGTCAACGTCGCCCAGGATGCAGGCCAGCTCTTTTACGGTAGGCGCCGTAGGAACGAGGTCCTGCACATCGATGTGTTTCACGAAGTCGGCGAGCTTGACCACAGGCGTATAGCCGAGGCGATTAAGCGGGCTGTATTCAACTATATGAGATCATCCCTCATGGCCCGGGGGGCCAGCGGCCTGTTTTTCCCGTCCGGCGATGAACTCTTGAATTATATGGATGTGCAAACGGGCACCGGGGGGGGTAGGGTCAGCGGGACGTTAAATTATGGAAAGAAGGCATCTCTAAGGAGAGCCCATCAGAATCATGTCCACATAGCCGCGATTTTGCCCGACAATTGCATCACTATAGTGTTTTACCTCGTCGATAGTATAGAGAATGAAATCGGCCTTCTAGGGTTCGAAATCCGCAAGGTGGAAAAGATCATAAATGTAGAAGAGATAGGAGAAGGCGTAAGCGACCTTTCCCCCTATTCAAGTCTTTTCGATTCAAATATATCAGAGCGCGCGTCGTCTGGCTCGCAGGGAAGCTGGTCGATGATGGATCAGGTGGCCCGGCTTGATGCCGTCTCGGAGATCGCCGAAGAACTTGGGAGTCGCGAGGATCTCATGAGGCTAATGGACGCTCTGGCCCAGGCGCGATACGGGCTTCCATCCGAACTCGGAATGGAGTTTGGAGAATCTGAGGAGCTCATTGAGCGACTCGAAAACCTCGATATTATACGGCGTGAGAGAGGAAGGTTCCAATTTACTGAGAAAGGAAGGGATATTCAAGCCCTCCTAAAGACCCGCCGCGCTGAGATCGACGCAGGTATACGGAGGCTTTTGAGGCAGGTCCCCGTTGGCCCCGCGTTTCATGGGGAGAAATTGGGGGATGGGATTGTAAAGGCCCGGTCGGGGGGCGGCAGGCTGGGCAAGGAAACAAGGCGGCCGGCTGCCGGCGAATGGTATGATGGTATTGCCATCCCCGAGACGGTTACAGCTTTTCTCAGGCGAGCCGCCTTTACGGGGCCGGCCGGGTGGACGGGGGATGCGCGGCTTTCGCACGATGATATACGGGTTTATAAAAAGAAGCCGTTGAAGCCCCCGGAGATTTGCCTACTCCTCGATGCGAGCGCGAGCATGGTTGGGAGGCGAATAAGGGCGGCAAAACACCTGATACGCCACCTGTCTCTCGCGTCGCGAGCGAAGATCACGACGTTAACCTTCCAGGAACGTGATGTGAAGATGCAAATCTCATCCACCCGCAACAGGAGGGTTGTGGAGGAAGGTCTCGCAGCGATCAGGCCTGCCGGGTTGACCCCGCTCGCGTCGGGGTTGGCCGAGGCTATGAGCTTTCTTAGGGGTAAGATGAAGCGAACGCGGGATGTCTTGCTGGTTTTAATAACAGATGGGATTCCGACCATGAGCAAGTGGAGCGCTGACCCTGCAAAGGATGCACTGACCGCTGCGAAGGAGATCGCAAAGGCGAAGGTCCCGTTTATATGCATTGGCCTGCAGCCAAACAAGGATTACCTGAGGCGCCTTATACAGGTAACGGGCGGGCGGCTATACATCGTAGATGAGTTTGATAAGGATATCCTTGTACAGCTGATCCGGCATGAGAGGCCGTTTACGAGGACGTGAGACGGTGGGCCCGCCCCTTTCCGTGGAGAGGTCTGCAGGAAATCGCCGCTCTCCAGAGAATATAGTGGAGTATCTAAACCTGGAGGCGGATGGAGATGCAGGCTTACCTGATTATTGCCCTGGTTTTTGCCATTGCTGTGGCAATTTTTGCCGTGCAAAACTCGGGCGCGGTAACCGTGCGGTTTCTAAACTGGCAGTCGGATACCTCCCTTATCTTCGTAATCCTCGGGTCTGCAGTTGCTGGCGCGCTAGCCGTCGGGCTGGTGGGCTTCATGAAACAGATTAGCCTCTCAATTAAGCTGCGTAATACCAGCATCAGGTTACACAAACTTCAAGAGGAATATGATAGAATAGCCGTGGAAAACGATGAACTCCGCTACCAGCTGGGTGAGACTACGCTCAAAACCAGGCTCGAGGTAGGGCAGGATAGCTAAGCTAGAGCGCAAAAATCTCTGCCCTTTTTGGCACTCGCATAGGGTGTCTTGCATCTCTTGGCCCGGCGGACGCGGCTAAGTGTAAGTTCGAAGATTACTGACGTTTTTCCAGGACTTACGGTGCTTGCGTGACGGGGCCTTTTGAAATTTGGCAAGGCCCTCACGCCAAATTTCAACGGAGGCGCGCCGCAAGCGCGCCGTC
>DUMQ01000081.1 GCA_012839815.1 Bacillota bacterium
GACGGCGCGCTTGCGGCGCGCCTCCGTTGAAATTTGGCGCGAGGGCCTTGCCAAATTTCAAAAGGCCCCGTCACGCAAGCACCGGCAACCCCTGGGCCGTGCTGGTAAACTGGCACAAATTAAGGAACCTACACTTAGTCGAGCTGGCCGCGTCCGCCGGACGGAGAGATGCGAGACACCCCTGCCAGTGTGCGGCACTGGTAGCTGTCATCTGCGAAAGGTCCGGGTATTTTTGCGCACTAACTTAGGTCAATGGATGGTGACGGCCTTATGCTACTTCATGAATAGACTATCGTCAAGATCCCTACGTTATCCGCCCCACGTCTGGGTGCATGTAATTTTTGTAAGGTGGCCAGGGAAATTGTGACCGCCTCTGCCCGGAGTCGAGTGACCGGGGACCGGCGAGAAACTCGCCATCAGGTCGTGCAGGCGAGTCATGCGGGCGAGGTGGTAAGCAGGTTGCCACCTTTACGGCGCGGGGTGGTAAGATGGTTACCACCATCATCGATGGGTCACGGTGTGGTATAATATAGTCCTGAATATCGAAGCCCGCGATGCGAGACCGGCCACTGTGTAGCACTGGTAGCTGTTACCTGCGAAAGGTCGGGGTATTTTTGCGCACTAACTTAGCCTTACGTCTGGTGAACGAAAGGAGATGGAGTTTCAGGTTGGCATTACGAATCGAAAATCTATCCGACACATTACGACGCATAGATGGAAGAGGATATAAAGCATATCAGGATATCCGCGGAGAGTATATCTATACAGGACCAGGTCTCAGCTTTACCCTGATCGTTGACCACGTCCAGGCCGACCCGTTTGCTCCCCCCAGCCGGGTCAGGGTTCGGATCCCGCAGCAGGTCGCAGGTTTCCCGCAGCATTATCTCGAGAGCAAGATTAGGCGGGTGGCCCTGTCCGACTTCCTGACCAGGAGCTTCGCCCTTGCTGCGAGGGGCGGGGCGAGGACGCGGATGAGCGGCTCCGGGCTGGGCTCCGCCGAGGGGGCTCAGGCAGGGGCGGGTGCCCCGATAGGAGGGACCGGCAGGAGCGGGCAGGTTTCAATAGCCAGGGCGGGCCAGGAGATACTGGAGCGCAATTCCGTCCTGATTGATGAGAACATGGTGGAGGCCAGATTTACGGTCGGGCTGCCAGCCGCGGGCCGGAGGATACTTGGCAGGGCAGCCCAGGCTATCTTCCTGGAGTTCTTGCCCGGGATTGTGGCGAGAGCGTTGATATACAAGGCTTTGCCCGTCGAGACGGTGGACAGGCACGTGAAGACGGCGGAGGATGCGGAAGCCCTCCGGGGTATGCTTGGTGAAAAGGGCCTCGTTGCCTTCATCGGTAACGGGGCTATATTGCCGCGGCGGAGCGGGGTTGATGACAGGCCGCTGCCCGCAGAAAGGGCGATCCCGTTCTCGTCGCCGCCATCCCTCGAGGTTGAGTTTGACCTGCCCAACAGGGGGCGCACCAGGGGCATGGGGATTCCCGAAGGAGTGACCCTGATCGTAGGCGGGGGCTACCATGGTAAGTCTACATTGCTGCGGGCCATCGAACGGGGTATCTACAACCATGTGCCGGGTGACGGGCGGGAGCTTGTGGTGACCTCACCCCTGGCGGTGAAGATCCGAGCCGAGGACGGCCGGGCCGTTACCAGGACGGACATAAGCCCCTTCATAAAGGATCTGCCGCTTGGCGGCGACACTCGTTCTTTTTCGACGGAGAATGCCAGCGGCAGCACGTCGCAGGCCGCGAATATAATGGAGGCGCTAGAGGTTGGCGCGAAGGTGCTGCTGGTGGACGAGGATACCTCCGCCACCAACTTCATGATCAGGGACCGGAGGATGCAGGCCCTGGTTGCGAAGGAGAAGGAGCCTATAACGCCGTTCATCGACAGGGTGATCTCGCTCAAGGAGTCGGGGGTCTCTACAATACTGGTGCTGGGCGGGTCGGGCGATTACTTCGATGTGGCGGATACGGTCATAATGATGGACGAGTACAGGCCCGTCGACGTAACGGCAAAGGCAAAGGATATTGCCCTGCAATTCAGGACGGGCCGCGTAAACGAGGCTGACGAGGATCGCCCGCTCCCGAGGCCGAGGATCCCGGTCTCACTCGGGCTCGGGGACATGGAAGGCAGGCGGTCGAAGGTGAAGGCCATGGGCACGGATGCCATTCGCCTTGGCCACGAGGAGATCGACCTATCCTTTGTGGAGCAGGTGGTGGATGACGGCCAGACGAGGTTCATCGCCGATGCCTTGAAGTATCTTGGAAAACATCTAGTCGACGGCCGTTCCACGATCCCCGAGCTCATATCCAGGCTCTGGGCTGTCCTCGAACGAGATGGCCTGGATGCGGTGGCCCCATACGTGCGGGGGGATTACTGCATGGCGAGGCCGCTAGAGATCGCCGCGGCCTTGAACAGGTTGCGAACCCTCCAGGTAAAGTAGGGTCTTTTCAAACCACTCGACTGATTTCTCCAGCACCCTCGACTCCCACTCCCGGGAGTTATAAGTGTGGTCGGCGCCAGGAAGGATATAGACTTCGACCTTCCCGCCGACCTCCCTTATGGCCCGTTCGAATATCTGGCTGTGCGATACCGGGACGGTGGCGTCGGCGTCGCCGTGGACTATGAGAACGGGGGCCTTTACTTTCTTTATTTCCTCGTAAGGCTTGGCTTCAGCCAGGCCCAGCAGGAAATTCCTGCCCACGACATCCCCCTCGAGGTCCACCTCATTGAGTTGGCCGTTGCCATTAAGTTCATGCAGTAGCTTTACATTATCTGCGAAGAGAGGTACCCTGGCAAAATCAGCAACCGCCGACCAGAGAACCATAGACTTTACCCGTGGGTCTCTGCCTCCCACACAGGCGGCTACGGCACCGCCCATGCTCAGCCCGAGTATTCCCACCCTCCCGTGATCGATCCCGTCCTGGCTGCACATGAAATCCAGGGCAACTATGGCGTCGGATATCTCACCTTCGAGGGTCATCTCAGAGAAATCGCCCTCGCTGTCGCCAGAGCCCCTGAAGTCGAATCGCAGGGTCCAGATTCCCCTACTTGCAAGCATTTCGGCAAGTTTCACGAAAATCCGGTGCGCCTCGACCTTCTGGCCGGTGAACCCGTGAAACAGGATCACGCCGGGGGCTTTGCCATTAGCCTTGCTCCCGGTCTCGCCGCCGGGCTTGCTGTTAATATGAGGCGGATTATCGGGCCTGTGTAAAACCCCTATGATCTTTTGTCCATTGTTCGAGAAGGTTACAGGGTCTCTCATGGTGCGGGTTACGGTCCGGGTCATTTGTCGCTCGCTCCTTTGCCGCTCGGTGCTCTTCATCTTTCATAGTTATGTTCGACCCCCGGGCCCTTAAATCCTCCCAGAATTTTTCACGCTTCACCCCAGGGTGCATGTAAACCTTGTGTGAGACCGCCCTTTGGCGCTAAGAATATATCTTGACACGCCAGATGGGGTGCGGGAAAATAATACGGGGTTACGAGTCTGATTGCGAAGTTGACTATGAGTGAGAGAGTGGGGAAGCCCATTACAGAGAGGAAAGATCAGAGGCCCGTAGTGGAGATTGAGGGGCGGGGTCGCGTGCTGGAGATCTACGAGCGCCTGTTTGGCCGCTTTGGGCCCCAGCACTGGTGGCCTGGGGAGACTCCGTTTGAGGTTATAGTGGGGGCTATTCTTACCCAGTCGGCCGCGTGGCGAAACGTGGAGAAGGCGATCTCCAATCTTAAGGCTGAGGGCTGCTTATCCTTGGAGGGGATTCTGGGCCTGCCGGAGGAGAAGCTCGCCGCGCTCATCCGGCCGTCGGGTTACTATAACGTGAAGGCCCGCAAACTCAAGGCCTTTTGCCTGTTCCTGGAGGAGGCCTATAAGGGAAACCTGGATGCCATGCGCGCGAGGCCCGTTGATGAACTCAGGGTCGAGCTCCTTAATGTTTACGGCGTCGGCCGGGAAACCGCGGATTCGATACTGCTCTACGCCTGTGGCCTGCCGACCTTTGTGGTTGATGCATATACGAGGAGGATATTTGAGAGGCTCGGGCTCATCGGGCCCCGGTGGAGTTACGAGGAAATTCGCCGGTTCTTCATGGACAGGCTCCCGGCCTCGGTTCCCCTTTTCAATGAATATCATGCCTTGATCGTCGCCCTGGGGAAGGAGGTTTGCCTCGCGAGGAAGCCCAGGTGCGAGAGGTGTCCTTTGAATTCCCTCTGCAAATCCTCTCTGCGTTAAGTTAGTGCGCAAAAATCTCTGCCCTTTTGGGCCCTCGCATAGGGTTCTCGCATCTCTCCGCCAGGCCGACGCGGCTAAGTGTAAGTTCGAAGATTACTGACTTTTTGCCAGGGGGTGCCGGTGCTTGCGTGACGGGGCCTTTTGAAATTTGGCAGGGCCCTCGCGCCAAATTTCAACGGAGGCGCGCCGCAAGCGCGCCGTCCCCGGAACGCAAGCACCGGCAACCCCTGGGACGTGTTGGTAAACTGGCACAAATTAAGGAACCTACACTTAGTCGAGCAGGCCGCGTCCGCCGGGCGGAGAGATGC
>DUMQ01000082.1 GCA_012839815.1 Bacillota bacterium
CCGTAAAGGTGGCAACCTGCTTACCACCTTACCACCTCGCTCACCACCTCGCCCGCAAGATTTGATCACGAGCATGACTCGATCATGAGCATGACTAGAGCATAAGCATGACTAGAGCATGAGCATGAGCATAACTCGAACATAACTCAAGCATGACTCGAGCATAAGCATCACTCGATCATGGCCCGCATGACCCGAATCATGACCCGCCCGCATGACCTGATGGTGAGTTTCCTGGCCGGGGCGGGTCCCGGTCACCCGCTCGACCCCGGGCAGAGGCGGTCACAGTTTCCCCGGCCACTGTGCGGCACTGGTAGCTGTTACCTGCGCAAGGTCTGGGTATTCTTGCGCGAGGGTGAATTCAGCAATGCGGATTTCCTCTTACAAATCCTGTCTTAATAAAACTCCTATAAAAACTATAAAAACGCCGGCATGCCTCAGGCCGGCCGCGCTTCGGCAGCGAAATCCGTGCGCAAGGGTCACAGTGCAAAGCCTATACGAGGGTTGTAGTGCAAAGCCCGTGCGCGAGGGTTGTAGAACCTGTGCGCGGTAAAACCCGTGCTTGAGGCAGCCGGTGCCTTGGGACAGGCGCAGGTTGCCGGAATTACCCGGAACTTGGTTCCACCTGGGTCTCCGAGGTCCAAAGCTTACTCTATTCCTTACTCTATTCCGAGACCTGAAATCCGAGACCCGAAACCTATTGGACCTAAAGACCTATTGGACCTGAGACCGACTTATTCTATTTTGATCTGCGTGCCGCGTGATTCGGCGCCTCTGACCTTTGGCAGGACCACTTCGAGGACTCCGTTTTTGAAGGTCGCTTTGGCACCCTCCCTCCGCACAGGCGCGGGGAGTGGAATTGTCCGGGTGAAGCTCCCGTAGGTCCGTTCACGGCGGTAGTAATCCTTGTCCCTGACTTCTTCATCCCGGCGGGTTTCACCGCTAATGGTAAGGGCATCATCGGTCAGGGTGAGGCTGACCTCATCCTTATCCACCCCTGGTATCTCAGCCTTTACCACTATCGAATCCCCGCGGTCGTACACATCCACCGCCGGAGACCACGGCCCCCAGGAGAACCAACCCTCTCCCCGGCGCCTTGGGAACCTATGGCCCCAGAAGCGTTCAAAGGCGTCTGCGAACTCTGCCAGTTCCCTCCACGGATTCCATGGTATCAAATCAGGCATATCTCGACACCTCCATTTTACGGCTTCATTCTACGGCTTGTCTTCGCCTGAGGCTTGTCCTCGCCTGAATCACCGGCGCCCCGCCCCAGATGTCTCCTAGATGTAGATGTCTGGGAGTCCCCCGGGGCTCACCCGGATGTCGCCGGGTGTCCCCCGGTATCAGGCCGGTGTCAGGCCCTTGCTCGACGGTTCATTTCAATTGTGACCTGCTCGAGCTTCCGGTTTAGCTCCCTCAGCTGGTTCTGGGCGACGACCAGGTAATAATCCAGCTCCTTGCGCCTTTCGCCCGTATCTGATTCTAGCAACTTCATACACTCTCTATATATATCAAGCGTCCTGTCCATCTCAGAGCGAAGTTCCTTCGCCTTATCCTCTACGGCTTCCTCTGCGCCCTTTACATATGAGACGTCAGGAAGCAGGACCTCTTGGTACCAGGGCGTGTTCTCGGCGTTTTCGAAATATAAAGAGACGCATATAGGGTCTTTCATATTGTTCACAGCGGCTGCAAACGAAATTGGATTCAGTATAATGAGTCCTGCTACGGTAGCGCGAAACGGCTCGGCAGGCCAGACGGTGAGCCTGCCCTGGGATACCCTGACAGCAATCTCGGCCCCGTTCAGGTCCTTGACAAAGTGGACACGATCCACCTGGCCCGTAAGATACCCCATCAAGTATGTAAGGGCCGGGTTATTGGCCACCATAGCTGTGAAATTACTGAGGGCCTCAATCTTCTTTTCCTTGCTTATCATGGCACTCTATAGCACTCCATAGCACTCTATGATACCTTATGGGACTCCATGGCACGGCACTTCACAGCGCTTCATGGCACCTCGCCCGGAAGCCCGCCCTCTATATTATACATCATAATATTATACATCATAATCATATCGCAAAATCAGAGATTTGAGAGGGATTTGTGTCGGCGATTTAAGCGGGCCTCGGCAGGCTTAAGGGGCTTAAGCGGGCTAGAATGCAAACCTCACCCGGAGCCCGCACTTAGCTCCTGCTTCGCTCGCCTTGTTCTTGATGTCGATTTTCCAGCCTTCGAGGTCTTGGAACACTTTACGCAGGTATGACGCTGCGCCCGGGTATTTCCCACTCTCGTCGAGCCTGGAAAATAGCCGGCCTACCCGGTGTTTGACCGAAGGGTAGAAGTTCATGCTATCCACGAGGATTTCCCGGGTGCCTGTTGCGGCGACGGCCCCAAACAGTCTTTCCATTTCATCGAATTTATCAGAGAAGAACGGCAGCACCGGTCCCATAAAGGCCCAGGTTTTGATCCCTTCTTTGTTAAGGATCTCAAGGGCGGCGAGGCGGCGGGAGGGAGGAGAGGCGCCAGGTTCAAAAGACTTCGCCACGTCGTCGCGATCCGTAGTTATTGTAAGACCAACGCGGCATTCCTGGAATTCCTTCAATATGTCTATATCCCTGGTTACGAGTTCTGACTTGGTGAGAATCGAAATGATGCTGCGTTCTGCCTCGAGTCCTGCCTCGCGAAGCACCTCAAGGCAACTGCGGGTGAGGCGCCACCGGGCCTCTAGAGGTTGGTAGGGGTCGGTAACACTTGAGAGCATGATTTCGCCCCGGTAACGTATGTCAGGTTGGAATAGACCGGGCAAGTGCAATGTAGACGCGGGGGGACCTGCAGGGGAACCTGTAGGGGAACCCGCGGACTTCCGGGATTTCCTGCCGGCACCCGGCAGGAGTTCGCGCCTTAGCCGTTCGACGATGTTGGCCTTTACATCCACGAAGGCGCCCCATGTGTCATTCTCGTGCCCGGTAAACCTGCGCATAAAGTCAGCGTAGCAATATACGCAGGCATGTGCGCAGCCCACGTAAGGGTTGATGACATAGTCGACCCCGCCTATTCCTGATTTGGTCAACGCTGACTTACACTGGATAGTCTTGATCTTCATATCTATAATCTTGACCTTCATATTCTTGATCTTCATTATTCATAGTTTCATATGAGTTGATAGTCTTGATCTTCTTCATGCTAGTTTCGCCTGACCGAAACCACCTGAGCCGAAATCACCGAAATCATGCCCTCATTGGCCCCTGGCTTTAGCCCCGGGGAGATTCTGTTTTCACAAGCCGGGGTCTAAGTTGGTGCGCAAAAATCTCTGCCCTTTTTGGCACTCGCATAGGGTGTCTCGCATCTCTCCGCCAGGCGGACGCGGCTAAGTGTAAGTTCGAAGTTCGAAGATTACTGACGTTTTTCCAGGGGTTGCCGGTGATTGCGTGACGGGGCCTCTTGAAATTTGGCAGGGTCCTCGCGCCAAATTTCAACGGAGGCGCGCCGCAAGCGCGCCGTCCCCGGAACGCAACACCG
>DUMQ01000083.1 GCA_012839815.1 Bacillota bacterium
TGCCTCTCTCGAATAATATCAGGCGCCTCATAGGCAACGATTGCGATAAACGAGATAACGAGCAATACAACTGACACAAGCGGTTCCTCCCGAGCTACCTCTTGATCCTCGTGCTCCTTATTACCAGGCCTGATCGTCTCAATTTAGCCTTGACTTCCACCTGGACATCGACATGAGGGAATTCTTCATCCCACCGGTCTTTGAGCTCAGCCCATTTTTTAGGGTTTCTCCGGTTCAGTTCGGCGCCGAACCCAAAGATGTCGGAGTCAAGCTCCTGGGCTTTAGCTACGGCAGCCATAACCTCATTTCTAATCACAGTGGCCATCCTCCGCTCCATACTGGCCCAAACCCCCGGGGACTTGAGCGGATCGAGGAACCCCTGTATATCGCCTACATTAGCCTCAGCCTCAACCCTTACGGTGACCGAAACCCTGCCGTCCTTGATTTCGGGTTTGAACCCGCCTTTCGCCCTCAGGATCTCAAGCCCTATGAACCTGTCCTCTTCACCGGGCTTTTTGATCACAATTATACCACTCCTCACTTTACCCATGACCCAGTTGAACCCTCTGGTCTCCGGCTTGTTGAGCCAGCCCACCAACTTGTCGTCTTTGAAGACCGCAGCCCCGGTTATTCTGGCTGACGCACCTATTTTCTCCCTCTTCAACTCCCCTCTAATATCGAATTTTTGCGGCCTGGGGACGATCTCCGCGCGGGTGGCAATTGGATCTATCCCCTCTCCCTCGAGCTTTTGGATGAAATCTATCAACATACTTTTGCCAATTGTAGATAACCCCGTCCGGCTACCTTGAATTATGCCCATGGCCGCTTGTGAGGGCATTCTTTCCAACTCAAACTCGGCCTGCAAAAGATCCGACGCCCTGGCGCCCTTCGCCACCACTACCCACGCCCGTTGACGTGGTTCGCCATCACGCACAAAAGTATCTAGAACATCCTGGACGCCTTTTCGAGCAAATTCCTCGCCTATAAGAATAAATCGGTTATGTCCCCAAAACAGTCGTCGTGGCGACTGGGAGAGGAAGTTCCTCACTGCTTCAAATACTGTATATCCCGTGCTGCTCACAACCCAGAAGGGCTTCTCTTCCATAGTTCCTTTTCCATCAGCGCCACCCCCTACGGCAAAAGGCTTTGCCACATGAACCGTTAGCTGGATTTTGCCTCCTTCCCTGGCTTGATCGATGCCAACCGCCATAACAAAGCCCAGAGTCTCGATCTCTCTGCGGTTCCAGCACCCAGTCATGGTTATCCCGATGAGGAGGACAAGGACAACTATCTTTAGCATTGATTTTACCGGCACCAGGTTCACCTCCTCATGCGAGGCGAGGGTTTGCCTCGCATGAGAGCGGCCAGATACAAAACGGCCGTTGTGCCCAAAGTGACGGCCATAGAGAAGACCCCGATGTTCCTAAACTCAAAGAAAATCTGCATATCCACATTACTCTCATAGAACAGGATGCCAAACGCAACGACTAGTGCCCCCAGTGGATACACGAACGGTTGGTATCGGGAAACGCCAAACAGCTGCGCTAATCCAACGGCGCTTGCCCACAAGAACAGTGCGAGGTTGATCCCGGCGCTCAGAGTCCATGCTCCCATTGTGATGGCCTCGATCCTCTCCAGGAAATTGGCGATGCTTATCAACCTGCTCAGGCTGAAAGCCGGCATCACTAGCCCCGATACGGTCGGCCCGAAGACCGCCACCAGGACCGCGGCAAGCCATGTCATCAGTAGACCGCTGATGAGGATCGCGTACACGGAATACCGAGCCGCGTCCTTGGGTTTATTCAGGTAGGGCAGGATCATACCCAAGACGATAATGTGCATGGAAAAAAAGGAGAAAGCTGTTCCCATGGGTTCGACAACTGGCCGAAAGCCTCGCGCCAGAACCGGAGCCAGGTTCTTGAACCTCATTTCGTCAAACGGGAGGATAAACATAAGTATCAGGAAGAAGAGGACGATCCATATGCTATGTTCGCCCAGCCGGCCGACCACCTCGAGGCCACATCTGGCAGCGTTGGCCGCCAGGAACACCATCACAACCATAAAGACCAGTATCGGCGTTTCGGGCATGATAGCTATAGTGTAGGCATCTCCAACCGCTCTCGTTGTAGTGGCGGCAACAGAAATCAAGTACCATATTAGGACGAGCCCCACAAGCTTCCCGAGGTACCTTCCCAATAGCCTCTCGCTGTACTCGATGATTGTCTTATCAGGAAACCTCAGGCCCAGGCGCGCCACAAACAACGCAAAGGGTATTGACAGAAGCATCCCGAGCAAGCTCGCAATCCAGGCATCCTGTGGCACTTCCATCCCCGTTATCATGGGAAACAGAATGGTGAACGGCGCTATCCGGCTCAGCGCCAGCATCGCTGTGAGTTGCCTCGCTGGTATCTTCCCGCCTTCGATCTTGTTCATTTGCCACCCTCCTTACCTTCCAGGTGATGAACTTCTTTCTCTTCGCGAGAAGGTGGCTTCGGCCTGAGGCCAGGGGCTTGTCTTGTTGGCTCTTTCTCGCCAACGAACTTGGGCCGGGTATTGAGAGCCCACCATGGGGCTCGTAACAAGGCGTCCTTGAGATCTGAAAATACCACCGGAGCTAAGGGTTCTAAGTACGGCACTCCAAATGATCGCAAAGTGATCTGATGAATCAACAAGGCAAACATCCCGGCCACTACACCGAACAGCCCTAATGATCCCGCCAGAGCTATCAGTAAGAAACGCAGGAGACGCACACCGATAGCGAGGCTGAACACCGGGGTGGCGAACGAAGCGATCCCCGTGAAGGCCACAACCATCACCATCGCCGGGGATGCCAGGCCTGCACGCATCGCCGCCTCCCCGAGCACCAGCCCCCCTATTATGCTGACAGCCGGACCGACCAACCGTGGCAAACGGACTCCGGCTTCACGCAAGACCTCAAAGATCAACTCCATTATCACGGCCTCGACCACAGCGGGAAACGGTATACCTTCCCTTTGAGCCGCGATGCTCAATATGAGAGGAGTGGGTAGCATCTCCTGATGAAAAGTAGTTATAGCTACGTATAACGACGGTAAGGTCAAGGAAATAAAGAACGATGCTATTCTGAGGAGTCTTATTGCAGATCCGATGAAATATCGCTCGTAATAGTCCTCGGGGGTGGTGATGAACATGGTGAACGTAGCCGGGACGATAAGGGCGAATGGAGTGCCATCTGTAAGCAGCGCGACCCTGCCTTCCAACAGGGCACCCGTAACCTTATCCGGCCGCTCAGTGCGCAGGATTGTTGGGAAAGGAGAAAATGGCGCATCCTCAATGAATTCCTCCAGATGGCCGCTTTCCTGGATGCTGTCGACGTCGATCTTCCTGAGCCGGTTTCTGACCTCCTGCACGATCTTGTCTTCGGCAACCCCTGAAATATATACGATAGCAACGCTCGTTTTGCTTATACGCCCGATCTTTAGCTCCTCGATCCAAAGCCTTGGATCCCTGATCCTACGGCGCAAGAGGCTGGTATTTGTGCGCAGCGACTCAACAAACCCTTCTTTTGTTCCTCTTATAGTGGACTCGGTGGTTGGCTCCTCTACGCCCCTATGCTCCCAAGCGCGTGTATCGCAAGCTAATCCCCTTGTGATGCCATCGACCAAAACCCCGCAATCCCCGCTTGCGACATGGGTAATGAACTCACCCAGTGAATTGACTTCGCTGACGCCGCTGACAGAAAGAAGGCGGTCCCTGAGATCCACGTATGCCTGTTCTGGACTGTCCCATTTATGATTTATGTCGGTGATATGCTCGACCACCGTCTCCGAGACCAGTCGCTTGTCGCAAAGGCCATCTATGTGAACGACAAGCGCCGAAATCTTCCCTTGATCACCGGCCTCTAGATACCGTAATACCAGATCGGGGCTATTTCCGAATGCAGCCTTGATCCTCTCATAGTTGACCTGTAGCTTGGAGGATATCTGTTCCTTAGCCGGGCCAGTCTGGGTTTTCCCCGAATCCTGCCCATGCCGCCTCCGTCGAAAGAGAAGCTGCCACAATCCCTCTAACATGATGTGCTCCCTTGCAAGGAAATTATTATAACCTCAACCTCAATTATCACGCCTCGTCATATCTTGGCGACTCTGATTAAATTTTTCCGTGAAAGCTCGTTTTTATACATAATCCCATCTAAAATCTAAACCCCCTCACCACCCTAAAGTCCTTGTTTACGAAGTAGTAATCATGTACCGGTGACAATTTAGAGTCAATTCTGCAAATATCAATTAGTAAAAGGGAAAAGTTGGACGGAGTAGAATAATCTAAGATAGCTCCATTCGAAGGGATGATGAAACGGAGGCGCGCTCTGCCCGCATTGGGGTGGGGTACTTCTTAGGGAATCACTAAGACCCACGGATGCCGTGTTCAGGCACGGAGGTATATGGTATAAATTGTAAAGGAGGCCATTGATGTATGTCTTCCAAGACAGGATCCTATTTGCGTGGTTCGGAACCTCTCCGCAAGGCGGAGATGACCATAAGGTTGTCGGAATTCGAGATCCCACCCATGCAGGACGCCTTACTTGTAGGGAAA
>DUMQ01000084.1 GCA_012839815.1 Bacillota bacterium
GCGAGACACCCTACGCGAGTGCAAAAAGGGCAGAGATTTTTGCGCGAGACTGTTGATTTTCTCCATATTTTAGCAACTCCGTTTGGTAAAATCCCAGAATACCGTCGTTGCGCGTGGGTAAATTGGTAGCTGGTTGGGAAAGGTCAACAATCTCTTGCGCACTAACTTAGATTGTCCCAGAATTATCGCTGCTCATGGCCGCTCATATTTGAGGATTACACGGTCACCGCGGAGCGTACCCTCACACCCGGGATATTCCCCAGCTTACCCGTGAGGCTTCCTATGTCGTCGGTCGTGCCGTCAATTATGAGAGCAATCACTGAAATATTCTTTTCTTTATAAGGTATTCCCATGCGCCCGACAATTATATCCCCGTGAATGCTCAAGATCTCATTCACCTTTGCGGCCGCAAGCTTCCTATTTTCAATCACTATCCCAACAACAGCGATGCGCCTGTCCGCATTGTCTCCCATATTCCTTCCCCTGTCGCTTCCTTCTTGCTTCCTGTCGCTAAATCAGTGTGCAGGCAGGGTATGTAGGAGCGCACCAGTTTCTCGCCAGGTACGAGCCCTAATAGAAAGGCCAGTCCCCAAAAGAGGCGAGGACTTACTATGCACGGGCTCCGATCATATCCGATTATAATCAGATATAACGATTTAAAACCACGCTAATCCGGCCACGCTTTGTCTCGCCAAGCACTTCCTTTATTTCAACCCTTCCCCTGCCCCTGATGGAGATGACATCACCCTGCTTGATCTGCCGGCCGGGACTCGTAGTGGTCACCCAGTTGACCCTGACCCTTTCGGCCTTGATATCCTCGGCCATTTTTGAACGAGACACGCCAAAGCCCAGGCTCGCTATGGCATCCAGCCTCATAGATGCAACCGTGCCGCGAATCTCCTTGACAACCTCAGCGGGAACCTCCAGCTGGTCCAGGTCTATAGGCCTGGCCTCCGCCCCTGCATTCCCGACCCTTTGAAGGTTGAGAAGGACAAATTCCTGTATCTCCCTTGCGAGAATAGCCTGACACCTGTCGCGCAAGACTATGAGATCCCCAATCTTCTCCCGCTTGACCCCAAGTCCCAGGATAGCCCCTAGAAAATCCCTGTGACTCAAAACCCCGGCACCCCCACCCCGCTCAATGGGCTTTATCTCCACGGCTGCCAGGGAAAAATCCGTCGTCTCAGTTAAATAAAAATCAGGCATGATTGCGGCTCGTTTACGCTCGGCTCTGGCATACCCACCATCAAAGCGAATCTTGGCACCGGGGGTTCGCTCTACGATGGCCTGGGCCAGGGCTTGCTGGTGAGGGTCCAGGAAATCCGTCAGCTTGACACCTGCATCACGCCTTGCGGCTTCGGCTTTATCTGAGATAATATTCAAGAAGACGTTGTCCGCTTCGCCCTGCACACCCTGCATCTCCTTCATATTCAAGCTGGCCGTGCCCGGCGGTCATGTGCGGCCAGCGTCAACGCTTTGCAAAAAAGGTGGGGTTTTCATCACCATCGCCCGACTGGATCTCCCCTGCCACATCAAAGTTGCTTGGCGTAAAGAGAAAAATACCCTCGCCCACCTTCTGCATGCCCCCGTCGAGTGCGTAGGTCACGCCAGCAGCGAAATCCAGCACCCTCCTGGCGACATCCTTCTCGAGGGCATCCACATTCACAATGACCGGCCGCCTGACCTTCAGGTTATCGGCCACCTCCTGGACATCCTCAAACCTGGTAGGCTCCGTTATAACGAGCCGGGCCTGCTTGGTGGTTTTCAGCGGGACCAGCTTTCTGCCCCCCTTATTGTCGGCCCGCGGGTCGCTCTTCGCATCCCTTGGATTATATGCATAATCATATTCCTCTTCGGCCTCAAGTTCCCCGCCGAAGCCCATAAAATCAAGCACCTTATCCAGAATACCCTTCCCCACCTTAGTTTCCCTCCCGGCATCTTCGCCTATTTCCCTTTCCCCTATTCCATTGCCTCCATTGCCGTTGCGCTTATCGTTGCGTGCCGTTCGTGTCGTTCATGCCGTTCATGCCGTTCGTGCCGTTGGCCAGATCTATCGTCGTTGACCAGATTTATTGCCGTTGACCAAAAATCCCCGTTCCTATCCGGACCATATTGGAACCCTCCTCGATCGCCACCTCAAAATCGTTGGTCATGCCCATGGAGATATACCTCATAGTAACACCGGGGATTCTGGCCTCCTCAACCGCCGATCCCAGTTCCCGCACCTGCCTGAAATACGGCCGGGTCTTCTCGGGGTCATCAAAGTACGGTGCGATCGCCATCAATCCCAGGACCCTCAGGCCCGGCAGCTCAGCCGCGACCCGGCGAACAAAGTCCAGGACCTCGGAGGGATGGACACCAAATTTGGTCTCCTCACCCGATACCTTGACCTGGACCAGGACGTTAACAGGTATCCCACGTTTTCGACCATAAGCGTCGAGCTCGGACGCCAGCTTCCACCTGTCAAGCGACTGGATGACGTCGAAGATCTCGAGCGCGGCCCTTACCTTATTCGTCTGGAGGTGCCCTATCATATGCCACTCTACGCCTGGGCCCCGCCCGACCGCGGGAAGCTTTGCCCGGGCTTCTTGGACCCTGTTTTCCCCGATCGCGTTCACGCCAAGCTCGATGGCCTGGCGCACCTTCTCGCTGCTCACGCCCTTGGTTACAGCGACAAGCTTTACATCCTCAGGCTTCCGGCCCGACCTGATTGCTGCAGCGGCGATCCTCTCCCTGATGGCTGAGAGACGTCCGGCGAGCTCTTGGCCGGCAACATCCACGCCTACATCCCCTGCCTTTCTATTACCAAGGGATTCGTGATCACAGCTTGACCGTCACCTACGCCTGTTACTATAGCATATCTCGAATCCCGGGCCCTTATCGAAACCTCGCGCATCAAGATCCCGGACCTCCTGGAAAGATATACGAACGTCTTGCCCCCCCGGGTGAAGATCGCCTCGATGGGAACCGAAACACCTTCTGAGATATTGGAGACGATGCGAACGTCCGCAAATCGCTGTCTGTCCGCTCCCCGGACCCATTCATCGAGCGAGATCAGGGCTGAAGGTGCAGATACGTTCTCGACGCGGCCAGGCACCGGGTCAATCCCCTTGCCCGGGAATCTTACCCACACCCTCTCCCCCGCAGAGAGCCTCCCGATCTCACCCGCGGAGCCATACACAAGAATATCAAGGCAGGTGGGGTCAATAACCTTAAAAATCGCCTCCCCACCGCTGACCCTGGCACCGTTCTTTATGAGCCCGTGCGGCTTGCTCAATGAGGTTAACTCCTTCAACGCCAGGCCAGGCACGGATCCTCGACAAAGGATAGATTCAAGGCCATCAATATCATAGCGCACGATGCCGGGCGAGCGCGTGCTGAGCACTACAGCATCCCCGGGGGATCCCTCAATGCCCGGCCTATGTCCTGACCCATCTCCTGATTCATATCCTGATCCGTACCTGAAAGCCTCAACCCTGGCGACCGGCGTTTTAGCCCTTACCATAGCCCCATCGCGGACCAGCAACTTTACCACGCCCGCAACCGGGGAAATATATACCTCCTCATCCCTGACGAAAACACCCTTTGCCATAAATGCATCCTCTATAACTCTTCGCTCTGCGGTTGCTAATTGAGCGTCTGATATGGCCGATGGGGCGTGAAATCCGGAGTAGATTGACCAGAGCATAACCCCGGCGACTGCCAAAAGGATCACCGGGATAAACCTGCTTCTTCCCCGCCTCCTCCCTGACGGCAAGCTTCCACCCCCAGTGATCTTGCGCATAGCAACTCGGCCCTGTTCTCTCCCGTGCAGCTCAAGAGAATAGTCTTTTTACTGTTTTCTACACAGGGGAAACAAATCCTTCATAACCAGCCATATATATTGGCGTTATACCGTCATTCTGTTCCAACCCGTACTCGCAACTTTTAGAAGTAAGACTCGCATTTCTGTCTTTTAAGGAGCCACGTTTCTACCTGTTGTTCAGGAGCTTCTGGAGCTCCTGCATAAACCGATCAATATCTTTGAATTGTCTGTAAACCGATGCAAACCGTACGTAAGCGACCTCGTCCACATCCCGGAGCCTTTCCATAACCATCTCTCCGATCTCCGAGCTGCTGACCTCCCTCTCCAGTTTCCCTTTAAGCGCCCTCTCAACATGATCGACAAGCTCCTCGAGCCTGGCCACGGGAACGGGCCTCTTCTCGCAGGCCTTAAGGAGCCCCGCCAGAATCTTATTACGATCGAACGGCTCGCGCCGGCCGTCCTTCTTGACAACGGTCAAGGGAATCTCATCGACCACCTCATATGTGGTAAATCTCTTACCGCAGGCGACGCACTCCCGCCTGCGCCTTATGGAGCTCCCCTCATCAACCGCCCTTGAATCCACGACCTTGCTCTCGGGGGCTCCGCAATACGGGCATTTCATCAGACAGCCCCTCCAGATGATGGCCACAAGATGACTGAACACGAGATGACTTAGCTTGTCCACCCCCATTATATAACATACCCCGCAAAACAAACAAGCCGGCTACCTGTATACGACAGGAAGCCAGCTACGAAACCGGCTATAATATGGCGTCGCTAACCTCCACAAGAATCACATCAAGGCCGATCCGCTTGATTCGCTCCCAGGGTATGACATAGTCGTTGCCCCGTCCTATTATACCCAGAAACCGCGGAGGGCCCGGTACCATGACCGCCTTAACCTGGCCTGTATCAATGTCGATCTCCAGGTCCGTAACCGGCCCCAATCTCCGGCCATCCAGAGCGTTTACGACATCCTTGACCTTAAGCTCGGATGTCCTTATCAGCATTGTGTTCACCCCCGGCGCTCACATACCTATTATATGCTCCCGGGCGCCGGGTGGTGCTACTTTGCAACGCGGCCTTCTTCATCGAATGCATCGTAGTCATAGTAAAA
The DNA here is from genome assembly GCA_012839815.1 of Bacillota bacterium. GTDB lineage: Bacteria > Bacillota > SHA-98 > Ch115 > JABLXJ01 > JABLXL01. The sequence continues at coordinate 4,923 of DUMQ01000084.1, forward strand.
CAACATCAACGGGCTCAAAAGCCGCCCGAGCTCCGCCGCGGGGTCACACAGGATCTTCAATTCCTTCAGATTCTTCAAATCCTTTACAATGAAGCCATTTCGGCCCGTGGAGGCGTATCGCCCGAACTCCAGCGTCAATTTGGATAGCGCCTCCTCAGGGCTCCCATTCGCCTCGATCCGGCTAAATGCCAGTCGCTCCCTTGACACATCGACAAAACATAACGGGGGAAACAAGACACACCACCAGTTATGTCCCCTACCTTCTCCCAATATTATGCGAAGTGCATCGTAATCTCCCGCGGGGACAACCACATCCCCGTAGGTCCGCCTCGGAAACCTGAACCTCCCTATCTCGGCAGTGACCCGGTAGCTCTTGCCGTGGTTCCTGACATAAGCCTGGGCGGCTTCCTGCAATGCTGGCAGGTTTTCCTGCAGGATCAGCTCGGCCTCTTCTTTGCTGGTAACCCCCTTCAGCACCTGCCTTGTCATGTCAAGAATTACATCCCTCACCTTTAATTTCAGGGCCTGGTCCTCCGCTGAGTCACTATTTGCGATAATATGAAGCCGGACCAAATTATCCGGGGTATAAGCCTCATTTACCCTGTCGTTTGCTGGCGAGAGAGCTGACAATATGACTATGAGGACCGCCGCGACGGCTATAATTCCACAGCTTGTTATAATACGTACCCGCAACTACCTCACCTCCCCTGCCCGTGACCGAAGGCGCCAACCGCCTAACAGCTACATGATAGTACATGAGAGTGACAGTAACATGACAGTAACAGTCACATAAGCTTCTTCATATGCTTCAGAGCTGCCTTTTCAAGCCTTGAAACCTGCGCCTGAGATATCCCGATCTCCTCCGCGACCTCCATCTGCGTCTTGCCCTCAAAGAATCTCATGCGGAGGATTGTTCGCTCCCGCTCATTCAGTTTCTCCATCGCCTCCCTTATGGATATGCCTTCAAGCCACGTGGTATCCTGGTTCTTCTCATCACTCACCTGGTCCATGACAAATATGGGGTCCCCGCCATCATGATATATCGGCTCGAAAAGGGATATCGGGTCCTGAATGGCGTCAAGGGCGTATATGATCTCCTCCCGGGGGAGATTAAGCTCCTCTGCAATTTCGTTAATGGTGGGTTCCTTGGAATTCTTGGTTACCAGGGCGTCTCGCACCTGGAGAGCCTTGTAGGCTACATCTCTCAAAGACCGGCTCACCCGGATTGAGTTATTATCCCTGAGGTAGCGTCGTATCTCCCCTATTATCATCGGGACCGCATATGTTGAAAACTTAACGTTTTGACTTAAATCGAAGTTATCGATGGCCTTCATGAGCCCGATGCAGCCCACCTGGAATAAGTCGTCTACGTACTCGCCACGATTATTGAAGCGCTGGATGACGCTCAGGACCAGCCTGAGATTTCCGTGAATCAACTGCTCCCGGGCTGAGCGATCACCTGCTCGCACCTTGACGAGGAGCTCACGCATCTTCTGGTTGGACAGCACAGGCAGCTTCGACGTATTAACCCCGCAGATTTCTACCTTGTTAACCAGCATGAAGACCCCCCCGATTGATCGCCTATCCCTTACGCCATTACGCCATACGCCAACCTGACGGGCACCCGCATTGCGCCCAGCGGATGCGGCCACAGGACGGGCCGCTCTCCACCACATTTTTGGTGCCATATTCTTTCATATAGAAGTATTACCTCCATTTCTTTGTTTTATGCCAATAAAAAACAAAATCACGCGTATAGGCGTGATTTTTAACGATGATCGACATTTTGTGCTATGGGGCGACAAAATCTATTCTGTTCTCTTTATTTCCTTCCTTAGCTTCTTTATAATACGCTTCTCGAGTCTGGATATATACGATTGCGATATACCAAGGAGATCTGCAACCTCTTTCTGGGTCTTCTCCACGCCATCCACCAGCCCGAAACGGAGCTCCATGATCTTCTTCTCACGCCCGGTAAGCCGGCGCATGGCCGCGTCAAGCAGCGATTTATCCAGTTCCTCCTCGATAGATTTATATACTATGTCGTTATCGGTCCCCATAACATCGGAAAGCAGTAACTCATTCCCATCCCAGTCAACATTAAGTGGTTCATCAAACGAGACCTCGGCCCTTGTCTTATTATTTCGCCTCAGGTACATAAGGATCTCGTTTTCAATGCACCGGGAGGCGTAGGTCGCGAGCTTTATTTTCTTCATGGGATCAAACGTATTAACAGCCTTGATAAGCCCAATAGTCCCAATCGATACAAGATCCTCTATGCCAACACCCGTATTTTCGAATTTTTTGGCAATATATACGACGAGACGCAGGTTTCTCTCGATAAGCTCGCTCTTCACCGCCTTCTCTCCGCGGGCCAACCTCTTCAGGAGTGATACCTCCTCATCATTTGAGAGAGGCGGCGGCAAGGCTTCGCTATTACCGACAAACAGGATGATGTATCCGGAAGATAAGCCCAGTCGACGTAGAAAAAAGATCAAATAAAGCCGGAGGACCAAGATGAGCCGGCTAAATGCCACACGTGGCATCATTCTCTCCCCTCCTATCCGCCTGCAGACCCATCCACGCGGAGGTTCTATCTCAGGATGCCGATTCGAGAATCTCAGGATGCAGGAGAGCTCTGAAGCCACCCTCAGCCGAAAGCCGCTGTGTATAGATGCCCACCACGGCATTCCTGGTAGAAGCCCTTCGATCGCCCTCCACTATGCGCACCTCATCAGGGCGAAAGCCTATGAGCATCCCCTTTTCCTTCCCGATGGAGGCAAACGGGATAACCCTGAAGCGAGATGACCAGGGTGAATTGGCCATGATATCGGTGATCGCCGCCAGGTCCCCGGCATCAAGCAGGCCAAATACCCGCCGCACCTCGCCGGGGAGGATCGATGCAACCGCCGAATACTCGAGGATTATGACAGGCGCCCCTGTTATTGGATCCCTCAGGCGGTTGCCCGTATCTATCAGGGCGTTAACAAAGACGCGCTCTTCACCGAAGAGTATCTCGATCGGCACGAAGAAGAGCCATTCCCGTATCTTCCTGTGAACCAGGCCCCAGCCAAGCTCGGCCACCACGAGAACGGTGGCGATTGTAGCTATGAAAGCCGGAACGGCCTTGCCGCCCGTCAGATATGAAACAGCAAGGCCGCCCCCCCCACCCATTATCGTTATGACGTAGACGTAGGCGACAGTCACCAGGAGCTTGCGAGGCAGGAGGCGACCATAAGAGACGCGCGCCGCGGGAATTATAGATATAAAGGCCAGGAGGATCGCCGAAGGCGTAGCTATAATCCCGGCAATCATGAGGAAGATGATAACCGAGTCTATAAGCCCTGCGAAAAATGCCCCGAGCGAGAGTCTCATGCTTGTGCTTTTGAGCCCGAGCACCCCCGAAGTGGCCCAGAGTATCAAGTAGTGCATAACAAACGCCATAAAGCAACTCTGCAATATCCTGAGGACTACCTCATTCATTGAGCCAGCCTCCTTGAATTTCCCGGTCGCGCGGCCACCACGGCGCCGCACACCAACACCGGGCAAAGCTCCCATACAGCATTCAAACTCATTTTACACGCGCTTCGCGGGCATTCCTCTTTTAAGCCTTACGAACTTATTATACAACCCGCGCTGCGCGATATATGTCATATCCGCGCCCCCGAAGGGGGCTTTGCGTTCTATATTTGCGTGGACTTAGAATAATTTCTTGAGCACCTGAAGGAGTTTGTCAACTTCCATAGAAGATAATTGAGCTGAAAGGTAGTTGGCCAGATTTGTGGTCAGGCCAATAAACCTGTTAACCATAGGAGAAGGGGTCAGAGTGTTGGAAGGAGATCAATTCGTCAAAGTCGCGAAAATCAAGCGGCCACAGATGATCGACCTCATCCTGGAGCAACTGCAAAACGCCATCCTCGACGGCCAGCTCCCCGTGGGCACCAGGCTTCCACCCGAGCGCGAGCTGGCTTCGGCCCTGGGGGTGAGCAGGGCATCGCTTAGGGAAGCGCTCAAGGCAGCCGCACTCATGGGGTGGATCGAGATCCGCCCGGGCGAGGGCAGCTTTGTTGCGAAAGCGACATCGGAGAAGATCATCCAGCCGCTCTCGTATGTGCTCATGTTTGATACTGAGAACATCGGCAATATAATGGAGCTTCGCTCAATCCTGGAGGTGGAGACCGCAGGCCTCGCTGCGTGCCGGAGGAGCGAGGAGCACCTTTCGGAGATCCGGGAGACCATGCAACGCATGGAGGAGACCGCCTCGCGCAATGTTGAGGAATTTCTGGAGTATGACATGCTCTTCCATAAGAAGGTCGATAAGGCCGCCGGGAACCCGGTGCTCGCCAAGACAAATTTGATTTTAAGGGAACTCCTGAGAGAGGCCAACAGGCGTGTGGCGCGCCTCACCGAGGGCAGGTCCACGGCCATCGCCGCGCACCACAGGATATTTACCGCAATCGAAACCAGGGACGAAAAGGCCGCGCGGGAGGCCGCACTGGATCACTTGAAAACCGTTGCCGGCTTTGTATTGGATGAAACACGGGCGAGGGCCAATTTGATTGCGAGTCCGGGGGCAGAGGTCAAAGGCCTGGCTAAACCCCTATTGTCTCATACAGAAAGATCATGATTTTGCAAGATTATGATTCTGTGAAGGGAGCGTGGATGAGATGAGGGATTCGATGTACCGGTACATGAAGGTCGGACTGATTCACTTTATGGCCTATCCTCAGGTAATGAAGGGTGAAGGTCCGATCATAGAGACCCTCACAAGGATCGCCGAAGATGACTACTTCAACGCTGTTGAGGTTACATGGATGAAGGATCCCGGGGTACGCCAGGCGGCCCGAAAGCTCCTCACTGAAGCACATATGACAGTGGCCTACGGGGGCCAGCCGAGGACCCTCACCACAGGGCTTGACATCAACGCGCTTGACCCCGCCGTAAGGGAGAAGACCATCGCCACATTGAAGGAAGGTATTGATGAAGCTTACGAGCTTGGCTGCGTAGGATTTGCCTTCCTGGCCGGCAAGTACCCGGGCAAGGATAGGGAGGAGGACGCTTGCCAGGCCCTGGAGGACTCCATCGGACAACTCTGCGCTTACTCTAGGTCAAAGGGCAATATGCCCGTTGTGCTTGAGATCTTCGATAGGGATATAGAGAAGAAGTCCCTTGTAGGACCGAATGAAACTGCCCTAAGAATAGCAAGCAACGTCAGGAAAAAGTATGATAACTTCGGTCTTATGGTCGATCTGAGCCACCTGCCACTCCTTGGCCAGACGGCGAGGGATGCGCTCGTCCCCGTCAAGGACTACCTGGTGCACGTCCATATAGGGAACGCCGTGGTCAAGGACAAATCGCATCCCGCTTACGGAGATGCCCACCCCAGATTCGGCATCGCGGGTGGAGAAAACGATGTGGCAGAGCTCACAGAGTTTCTGAGGGTCCTGTTTGAAATCGGCTATCTGAATGAGGATGCCCCACGTATAGTGAGCTTCGAGGTGAAGCCGCTCGCGGGCGAGTCGTCGGAAATTGTGATCGCAAACGCAAAGAGAACCCTCAACGAAGCCTGGGCCCGCTTGTAAGAGGCCCCATAGCCCTTGCAGGCATGCGGGCACGCTGATATACACGCTGATATAGCTGATATAAATTACACTACACTTGATATTTTAGGAATTTGAGATTGGAGGATGTATACGAATCATGGCAAAGTTCAAAGTCTATGTAACCCGCAGGATTCCCGAAGCCGGCCTCGATATTGTGCGGGAGGTCGCAGATGTAAAGGTATGGGATGGGGAGCTCCCGCCCCCTCGTGAGGTTATACTCCAAGAAATCCGCGATGTTGACGGGATCATATCCCTCCTCACGGATAAGATGGATGCAGAAGTTATGGATGCCGGCAAGAATCTCAAGGTCATAAGCAACTACGCTGTAGGCTTTGACAATATCGATATACCCGAGGCTACAAAAAGGGGCATCGCTGTGACAAACACGCCGGGCGTCCTCACCGATACGACTGCGGATTTCGCCTTCGCTTTGCTGATGGCGACCGCCCGGCGCATCGTTGAGGCCGACAGGCACACCCGCGAAGGCAAATGGAAAACCTGGGTCCCGACGGGCTTCCTCGGCCAGGATATCCACCACGCCACGTTAGGGCTCGTGGGCCTCGGGCGCATCGGCTATGAAATGGCGAGGCGCGCCACCGGCTTTTCGATGAAGCTCCTTTACTACGATATCTACCGGAACGAGAAGTTCGAGAAGGAGCTGGGCATCGAATACGTTGAGCTCCCGGAATTGCTGCGGCGCTCGGATTTTGTGAGCCTGCATGTGCCCCTGACGGATAAAACCTACCACCTGATCGGGAGGCAGGAGCTCGGCCTGATGAAGAAGACCGCGATCCTGATCAACACCGCCCGCGGGCCGATCGTGGACATGGAGGCCCTCTACGAGGCGCTGAGGGATGGCAAGATCGCCGGCGCAGGGCTCGATGTCACCGAACCCGAGCCCATCCCGGCGAACCACCCGATCCTCGGGCTTGACAACCTCACCATCGCCCCACACATTGCAAGCGCGAGCGTTGCGACGCGCACAAAGATGGCCACGATGGCTGCCGAGGGCTGCGTCGCAGTTCTCAAGGGCGAGGTGCCCTCCAACCTGGTAAACCCCGATGTGCTGAAGGTGAAGGAGCTCAAGGGGATGGCCGGTTGAGCAGGGACCGGATTGGCATAGGGTGTCTTGCATCCCTCCGCCCGGCGGACACGGCTAAGTGTAAGTTCGAAGTTCGAAGATTACTGACGTTTTTCCATGGGTTGCCGGTGCTTGCGTTCCGGGGACGGCGCGCTTGCGGCGCGCCTCC
>DUMQ01000085.1 GCA_012839815.1 Bacillota bacterium
GGCCTTTTGAAATTTGGCAAGGCCCTCGCGCCAAATTTCAACGGAGGCGCGCCGCAAGCGCGCCGTCCCCGGAACGCAAGCACCGGCAACCCCTGGGACGTGCTGGTAAACTGGCACGAATCAAGGAACCTACACCTAGTCGAGCAGGCCGCTCCGTAATCTCCGGCCGAGGGCTATTGGGCCGGAGATCAAGGCCGCCTGGCGGAGAGATGCGGGACTCCCCAGCCAATGTGCGGCACTGGTAGCTGTTACCTGCGAAAGGTCTGGGTGTTCTTGCGCACTAACTTAGAACCAGGTTAAAAAGAAGTGTCTCGCGAGCACTATAAGGCCTACGGCCCAGCAGTAATACGAGAAGACCGTAAGGCGGCCACGCCTCACAACGGCGAGAAGAAGGCGTATGGCCAGGTAGCCGGATATGGCAGAGGCCATCACCCCAATGATGAGGGGCAAAGCCAATCCGCCAAGCCCCGCCGAGAAAACCTCCTTGAGCTGCAGTACGGCCGCCCCCAGAATCACCGGGATAGAAAGCAGAAACGAATAGCGTGCGGCCTCGTCCCTCGGCAGGCCAAGGAGCAACCCGGTGCTTATCGTGGATCCTGAACGCGACAGGCCCGGGGCGATCGCACACCCTTGGGCTACTCCAACCAGGAACCCCCTCAGCAGGCTAAATCTTGCAATCGGGATGTCCTCCGTTTTAAGTTTCTCAGCGAGCCAGAGGAGGACACCTGTAAGAATGAGGAAGACCGCGACGGACGCCGGGGATTCAAACAATCTCTTGAAGACATCCTCCAGCGTTATGCCCATCACGCCAGCTGGTATGGTGCCGACAACGATAAGCCAAAAGAGCCGCCTGTTTACCTCTGCGCCACGTCCCCCCGTGTCCACCGCGCTGTCCTTGCGATCGCGACCCCGGGTGCCGTGTCCGCCATTACCGTACCCTCCATAACCAGGCGAACCGGGGGCCACTATCCCGATAGCGGCCCTGAACACCTCTATAATATCGTTCCAAAACACGGCCACAACCGCCAGGAGTGTTCCGACGTGCACCATGGTGTCAAACGTTAGAAGCGCCTCCTGAGTATGAAGTATCCCCCGGGCGAGCACAAGATGGCCCGAGCTGCTCACAGGCAGGAATTCTGTGAGGCCTTGAATTATCCCTAGAACCAGGGCTTTGACTATGCTCATACGCGATTTCCTCCTCAATGGCTCCCCCAATTACTCCTCAGGCTCGCCCGGTCTCCAGCGCCCTTGTGGTATTCAGTCAGCTCCGTTCAACCCCGTTCACCTGAGATGAGGGATATAATGTCGACAAAACGCCTCGCCCAGGGCAGGACAATGGCCGCGGATATGAGGTTAAACAGGGCGTGGGCGTTTGCCACCTGCCTGGGGAGATCACCCGATGTCAACGAGACAAGTATACCAAATTGGCTAATGAAAGGGAATATAATTGCCACCCCGAAAACGTTAAACATGAGATGCGCCAGGGCCGCTTTCCTGGCTGTCGCGCCCGTCCCGAGGCTTGCCAGGAGCGCCGTCACGCACGTCCCGATATTGCTACCAAGGATTAAACCCATAGAGCCCTCCAGCGGTAGTAACCCCTGCCTTGCAAAGGCGAGGACTATAGCTGTCGTGGCGCTGCTGCTCTGGATGATGCCTGTAAAGATCACGCCGGCTACCGTCCCCCAAAAGGCGCTCTGCCCAAAAGCGACAAGGTATCCTGTAAGCCTGGGATCATCGCGCACTACCCCGACAGCCTCCGTCATGATGTTCATGCCACCGAAGAGAAGGCCGAGCCCCAGGATAATCTCACCGGCCAACTCGGGGCTCGCCCGGCAGGCACGATCCAGGCCAGGTAGAGGCAACACCCTTAATATGCACGCCGCCAGTATAAACGTCGCCCCCAGGACCACACACGGGAGCGCGAGTTGCGCGACATCAAAGGCTATCAACTGGGCTGTTATGGTCGTGCCTACGTTGGCTCCGATTATGATCCCAAACGCCTGGTAAAGGTCAAGGATACCAGCGTCAACAAGGCCGACAACCAGCACAGTCACCGCACTGCTGCTCTGGATCAACGCTGTAACGAACGTCCCTGTAATCGCACCGGCGAAGGGGGGCGAGGCAAATCGAGCGAGGAGCCGCTTAACACGGCGGGAGGTCGCATGGATGAGACCATGTCTAAGGAGGCTCATCCCCGCAAGGAAGCAGGCGAGCCCGAGTCCGAGTCGAGCAAGCATTAAACCCACAGCGATCCCTGCCCTCCGAGCAAGGTTTCGCTGCAGTATATGTCCTGAGTTTCAATTTTATTTCTTCCCGTTAATTTCCCGTTACTTCTTTTCCATCCCCGTCATGGCCGGGATGCGGACAGGAGAAAATCTGATCGTCGAGCCCGGCTGCAGGAGCGGGTCCAGATAATCCCTGGGGTCCGTGCTGAAGATTCTCACCAGTCTGGCCTCCTGGTTTGAGATGGGCTCGAGGGTCATCTTTACCCCCTCGACCTCTACCTCCAGGAATGTCCTGGGCTTATCCATGCCCTCAAGGACCTCCTCAGGTGAAAGCACCGTATAGAGAATCATTGGAGGGTCACATCCTCTCTCAACTCAGGACCTCCGGGCTTATATATACTGTTTCGCCGGCTGCTTATCAACTCATCAAGCTTGGCAAGGGCATCCCTCAACCCTCCCACAGCATCCATGAGGCCGACATCAACTGCGTCCTTGCCCACAAGCACCGTGCCCACATCCCTGACGAGCTCCCCCGTCCTGGACATGAGCTCCCTGAATTTCTGCTCGGTTATCCTGGAATGCGCCGTAACGAATTTTATCACCCTATCCTGCATCTTATCCAGGTATTCGTAAGTCTGCGGGACCCCTATGACCAGCCCGGAAAGCCTCAGCGGGTGGATAGTCATGGTAGCCGTGTTGGCAATAATTGAATATGTGCACGCCACGGCCACGGGGACCGCTATAGAATGACCTCCACCGAGGACCAGGCTCACGCTGGGCTTTGACATGCTCTCGATCATTTCAGCGATAGCGAGCCCGGCCTCCACATCCCCGCCAACCGTATTCAATATTACAAGAAGGCCCTCGATTTGCGGGTTTTGCTCGATTGCAACAAGCTGAGGGAGTATATGCTCATATTTTGTGGTCTTATTCTGCGGCGGCAATATTATATGACCCTCGATCTGCCCGATGATGGTCATACAATGGATGTTGGATGGTATTTGCTCCGGCGTCCTCATCTCGCCAAATTGTTTAATAGACCGGGCTGGCGCGGGCGCGCCCCCTTCATTGCCTGGCCCCGTGGGTGTGGTATTGGTCATATGCTCACGCTCCCGGCTCGTCACATGTCCCTATATTGGAACTTTCATTGATCATCGCTTGCTTGACATTATCCGCCTGGTATACTGCTCAGTATGCTGCCGGAGTTAGTATGCTGCCGGAGACGAAAAAAATTCAACGTCATCATACTTCCATGATAATCGGCAAGATCATGGGACGCCTCTTCATCTTATCGTAGAAATAGTGGCCAAGCGAGTCCCTGAGCCCGTCCTTTATCTCGCCCCACTCCGTTATGCCCTCCTCTTCGAAGCTGGAGAGCACTTCGCGCGTCTTGGCCCTGGCCTCCTCAAGGAGCGCCTCGGATTCCTTAATATAAACAAACCCGCGAGAAATCAGATCCGGCCCGGCTACAACGGCGCCCGTCTGCTTGTTGATCGTTACAACGACAATTAATATACCATCCTCCGCTAGTAGTTTCCTGTCCCGCAGGACGACGCTACCGACATCGCCGACTCCAAGGCCGTCAACCAGGACCTTGCCGGCCGTGACCTTGCCGGCGATGCGGCCCTCCTGCCCATCGAAGCTGAAGACGTCCCCGATTTCCGGTACGAATATCCTCTCGGGCGGGATCCCGACAGCCTCAGCCAGCCTCGCATGCTTGACAAGGTGACGGTACTCCCCGTGTACGGGGATGAAAAACCTGGGCTTGGTGAGGTTCAGCATCAACTTGAGCTCCTCCTGGCTGGCGTGGCCGGAAACGTGAACCCCTGAAAAGGCCTCGTAAATAACATCGGCACCGAGTTTGAAAAGGTGATTGATCGTCCGGCCGATGGACTTTTCGTTCCCGGGTATCGGCGAAGCCGATATTATGACCGTGTCCCCCGGGCGGATCTCTATCTTCCTGTGCTCAGCCATGGCCATCCGCGTCAACGCGGACATCGGCTCTCCCTGGCTACCGGTGGTGATTATGACAACCCTGGATGGCGGCAGCTTTTCAACATCATCGACATCAACAAGCATTCCCTCGGGAATCGTCAGGTAGCCCAGGTCCGCAGCGATCCCGACCACGTTCTCCATGCTCCGCCCCACAACTCCCACCTTCCTGTTGAACTTCCACGCTGCGTCGATAATCTGCTGGATACGGTGGATATTCGACGCAAAGGTGGCTACCAGTATCCTGTTTTCCGCCCTGCGAAAGGTCTCTACAAATGTCTCGCCGACCTCCCGCTCCGAAAGGGTGTAACCAGGCCTTTCGGCATTTGTACTATCGGAGAGGAGCACGAGAACACCCTTTTCACCTAGTTCTGCGAATCTATGAAAGTCGGTGGTCTCCTGGCCTATCGGGGTCTGGTCGAACTTGAAATCGCTCGTATGAACAAGCACGCCTGCGGGAGTCGTTATCGCCAGGGCCACCACATCGGCAATACTGTGGCTGACCCGGATAAACTGCACCGTAAAAGGCCCCAACTGGAGTCTCTCGCCAGCCCTCACGCATGTAGGTTTGAAGCGCGGGGTTACCCCGTGCTCCCTCAGTTTGCATTCTACAAGGCCCAGGGTCAACCTGGTTCCATATACGGGCACGTCCAGCTGCCGCAGGATATACGGAAGCCCGCCTATGTGATCTTCATGGCCATGAGTCAGGATGATCGCCCGAACGCGATCCTTGTTTTCGACAAGGTACGTTATGTCCGGGATCACCAGGTCGATCCCGAGCATCTCCTCCTCGGGGAACATCAGGCCGGCGTCTATAACGATGATATCCCCCCCGTATTCGACGACCATCATGTTCTTGCCGATCTCGCCGACGCCGCCGAGGGGGATGACCTTTAACTTGTTTGTTACCGACACGTCTTCCAGTAACACCTCCAAAAAAACATTCACGATATAGAATTATACCCTACTTTACCTGAAGCCGCAAATGAATTCTGGGCACATGCACGTGCGTGCCGCGCATAACAGGGGATGAAGAAGATAAGGATGGAGATGATAGGGGGATGAGGATGACAACAACGCGAACGGGGCGCACTAAAGCGCCCCGAACCCTGTTAGGGCCTTTTGGATCACAGCCAACTCTTTTTCGGTGGCGGGTATAAGAGGCGGCCTCACGTCACCGGCATCAAACCCGGTGAGTCTGAGCGCAGCTTTCACGGGAATTGGGTTGGTTGTTATAAACATGGCCTTGAAAACGGGAAAGAGCTCCGCATTAAGCTTCCACGCGCGCTCCACCTCACCTGAGAGATATGCAGAAATCATGTCCTTGATCTGCCGGCCGACTACATGCGACGCAACACTTATAACCCCCGCACCGCCTACAGCGAGGATCGGCAACGTCTGGCTGTCATCCCCGCTATAGATGTCGAAATCCTCCGGGGTCTTTCGTCTTATATCCGTAACCTGGTCGAGGTTACCACTGGCCTCCTTGACCGCAACTATATTATCAATCTCTGCAAGCCGTGCAAGCGTATCCGCTGTCATATTGAGACTCGTTCGACCCGGAACATTATAAAGGATAACGGGCAGGCTCGTCTCACTGGCAATGGCGCGGAAGTGTTCATACAATCCATCCTGGGGGGGCTTGTTGTAATACGGGACGACCAGCATAACGCCATGAACGCCTATCTTCTCGGCTTCTTTTGTCAATTCTATACTTGCCCTCGTAGAGTTCGTGCCCGTCCCCGCAATCACGTAAGCCCTGTCACCGATGGCATCCATGACCGCCTCAAAGAGCAATACCTTCTCCTCATGCGTGAGGGTCGGCGACTCGCCGGTGGTGCCGGCCACCACAACTCCGTCGGAGCCGGAATCGACGAGTCTCCTGGCGAGCTCCCCCGCCTTTCGATAATCGACTTCGAGATTGCGGTCAAATGGGGTAACCATAGCGGTCAATACGCTTCCAAACCTGGGTTTCAAACCCCTCGCCTCCTCGCAAACCTTCTTCTGTGGTCTTATATTCTACGGGTTGAGTCAATTACAACCCAGCGCCAAATTATAATCCAAGGCCAAATCGCGCATGAAGGCTCCGCATCGCCTTTTGCATATCATCCTTTTTAACCAGGCACGAGATGCTGGTGTGTGAGTCGGATGTCTGGAGTATCGGAACCCCTGATGCGTACAAGGCCTCAACCACAGTGGCCATAACGCCGGGTACCCCCCTCATCCCCGCCCCGACCACGGATACCTTGGCGCAACCCGGGACGCCCTCGATATCAATGGATGAGGGATCGAGACCGGAAGAATCGATGGCCCCGCTCTTAAGGATATCCAGCGCCTTCTCAAGAACCTCCCCGCTTACGGTAAAGGCTATCATCTGAGGGAATACATTTATGATGTCAACACTTATACTGGCATCGGCCAAGGCTCGGAATACGGTCCTGACCAGACCCGATTTGTTAACATCTTCTCTCGTCGTAATCTTGATCTGGGCCACGTTGGCGATGTGGGCGACGCCTGTGACCACCTTATCCGACCTTATAGCAGTACCTTCAATGCCTCGCCCCGAATCCGTTATAAGGGTCCCGGGGGCATCCGAGAAGGTGCACTTTATGCGTAACGGCACGCCCTTTTCCATCGCGATCTCCACCGCCCGTGGGTGAATTACCCTGGCTCCTAGGTGGGCCATCTCAGCTACTTCCCTGTAGGTCATTATCTTCAGAGGCCGGGCCTCGGGCACCATACGAGGATCAGCGGTCATAACGCCATCGACATCGGTATAGATCTCCACAACCTCGGCGTTCAGAGCCGCTCCGAGGGCTGCAGCCGTAGTATCGCTGCCGCCGCGACCGAGGGTTGTTACCTCGCCGTTTTGCGTAACGCCCTGGAATCCAGCGACTACGACGATCTTACCATCCCTCAGGTTTTGCAGTATAAGGTCGGGCTTTACCTCGATAATCCTTGTGTCACCGAATCTATCATCGGTGATTATGCCGGCCTGCGCTCCAGTCAGGGCCACAGCCGGGTGTCCCATGCTCTTCAGGAGGCCGGATACCAGGACGCTGGAGATGATCTCCCCACACGAAAGCAAGAGATCCTGGTCCCGCGGGTCTGGCTCATTATCAACGGTCTTGAGCAATTGAATGAGGGTATCCGTAGCGTAGGGGTCGCCGGCGCGCCCCATGGCCGACACCACCACCACGGGTGAATACCCCTGGCGTTTTGCCTCAAGGATACGTTCAGCCGCCTGTTTACGCAGCGAGGGAGTCGAGACCGACGTGCCGCCAAATTTCTGTACAATGATCCGCACCGGCTTCACCTCTTCTTGATCAGGGTTTCCCTCAACCCACCCGTTTCTAAACGTCTCTAGCCCCTGATGATCTTCTCTGCTATCTGGATGGCATTCAGGGCCGCTCCCTTCCTGAGCTGGTCCCCGACAACCCAGAGATTCAGGCCCTTCGCTATAGAATTGTCCTCCCTGATCCGGCCCACGAAGACATCATCCTTGCCGGATACATCCAGCGGCATCGGGTAAAGCATCTCACCTGGTGAATCCAGGACCGTAACCCCGGGAGCAGACTCCAAAAGCCTGCGGGCCTCAGCTGCCGTTAGCTTTCTCTCGGTCTCAACGTTGATCGACTCAGAATGTGAGCGAAATACCGGGACGCGGACGGTTGTAGCTGTCACGGCTATGGTGCTATCCCCCATTATCTTTTGCGTTTCAAACACCATCTTGAGTTCCTCTTTGGTATAGCCGTTCTCCATGAAAACGTCTATATGGGGTATGAGGTTGAAGGCTATCTGGTAATGCACCGGCGCTTTAGCAAAGGGCAGGATGCTCGGTTCGACCGCGCGGCCCTCCAGGTAGGCCTTGCTCTCCTCCTCCAGAGCCTGCATGGCCCTGGCGCCAGCGCCCGACACGGCCTGATAAGTCGACACCACAACGCGCTTTATTCTGGCGGCATCGTGCAGGGGCTTAAGAGCCACGACCATAATTATCGTTGAACAATTGGGATTGGCTATGATGCCTTTATGCTTCTTGATGTCCTCGGGATTGACCTCGGGGACAACAAGCGGGACCTCCGGCTCCATCCTGAATGCGCTTGTGTTGTCGATTACGATTGCCCCCCGCTTCACCGCCTCGGGGGCAAGGTCGAGGCTAACCTTCGCCCCCGCGCTGAAGAATGCAAATTCTATACCGTCAAAACTCTCCGGCCTCGCCTTTTCCACCTTCAGCTCGGCACCTCGAAACCGGACGATTTTGCCCTCTGAGCGCTCTGAAGCGAGCAGCCTTAGCTCCCTTACCGGGAACCTCCTCTCGTCCAGGATGCTAAGGATCTCCTCACCCACCGCACCAGTAGCTCCGACAACTGCCACCTTGAATTCGCTCATAAACTATACCCCTCCGGCTTCTCCCTGGGGCTGATCCACCGATCCCAAGCGACCTGTCCGGAAGCGGCCAATCCAAGATCGCGGGTAGGCGCTCGCCCCGTACGTCTATGTATTTCTCTTTAGCATACAGCCATTATTTTCTCCTGTCAATGAGAATCGGTTGCAATTGTTTTCCATCAAGCGCACTCTTGACAGTCTCGGGGATAAGAGACATATCGGCGATTAAAGAACTGGGCTTAGCCGTGGGATTATCCTGGCCGAACGGGACAAAGTAGACATTCTTTGTTGTCAGCAGCACACCGAGATTCCGGGCGTTCAGGCCAAAAGCATCATTCGTTGAGATACCGATCACAAGCGGCCGGCCGTTACGCAGGTGTGCCTTGGCCGCCATCAACACAGGTCCGTCTGTTATAGCATTCGCGAGTTTCGCGAGGGTATTGCCGGTACACGGCGCGATGACCAGGATATCCAGGGGCGCGACCGGCCCCAACTGTTCGGTCTCGGTGATGGTGCACATAGGTTCCTTGCCCGTTATCTCCTCGAGCTTCCGTATAATATCCGCGGCCTTGCAAAACCTGCTATTTACATTTGCGACGCTCGAGGATATTATTGGAACCACATCGGCCCCCTGCCGGACCAGGTTTTCGATCTGCGGCAGCACCTCCGGGATGGTGCAGTGGGACCCCGTCAAGGCGAAGCCTACCCTCTTCCCGCAAAGCTCCATGGCTCTCCCTCCCATCTAGGGCTCTAAAAACTCCCCAAAAAGATTTACAAGTTTACCCATGTCCACGCCCGTTTACAGGATCAACCCCAATGCCCCAGGGCCTTATGGATCATCTCCGGTACACACTTGACGAGAATTTGACCGCTGGTCTTGGGTGCAACCTTTCCTGGCAGGCCGAGAGCTAAGATGGCCTTGATTTGAAGCTTCGCTGCGGCCTCGAAATCGGTGCCGCCCGGGTGAGATGCGAGATCGATTATGAGGACATTGGGACGCATCATTCGAAGAACGCTCTCCGTCAATACCACAGCTGGAACCGTATTAAATATGACGTCGGCTTGACCCACGATATCTTTCAAATCCGATAGGGGTACGGGCCTGGCCCCCATCTCCTCGGCTCGCGCGAGCTGAGCCGGATTTCGCGCCACGACAGTGGTCCTGGCGCCCAGGGCGATGAGGGTGCGCGCCATGGTCATCCCAACCCTCCCAAGGCCGATCACGATCGCATTACAACCGTGGATGGTTATGGGGAGCTCTTCCATGGCTATCTGGATCGCACCTTCGGCAGTCGGGATCGAGTTGAGGATGGCGACGTCGTCCTGCTCCGTGACCTCGATGAGCCTAACATTGTGTTTCCTGGCAAACTCCTTCAGCCTCGGCCGGGCGATGCCAATGAAAAATGGGACGTTCGGCGGTATAACGCTCAAAACCTCCTCCGTGATCTGGAGGTTAACGCTGGAATCCAGGGTTCTGACCTTGCCTCCAACGTCAAGCCCTCCCATTCCGACCACGATGACATCTGAGCCCCGAATTGCGTCCCATATCGTTGAAACCATCTCAACCCCGGCTAGCTCGGGCATGGGTGGGTACCCGATCGCTTTTACCTTTGCCCCCTGGGAGAGGAATTCGCGTATGAGCTCGATCTCCCGGTAATCACCCCCCAAAACGGCTATTACAAGGCCATGTAAACCCCGGGCCATTTTCTTCCCTCCCCTAAGCTCCCAAGACTGATTATCCTGGGGCTACACGATATAATATGTCCGGGAACCTTGGGAGGGTGCATATCCATGTATCCCTCAATCTGGCCTATCCTTCAATCTGGCCTGCCAAGCCGGGCTGCGACGAGCCCGGTCCGGTCATTGAAGCCCAAAAGCCCCTAAAGCCCGAGGACACCTTCAAGACCATAGATGACCCCGGTTAGAGTCATAACCCGCCTTATCGCCATTATAACCCCGGGCATGAAGGACTCGCGGCTTATAGAATCGTGACGGATGGTGAGGATCTGACCGGGCCCCCCGAAGATTACCTCCTGGTGGGCCACCAGGCCCGGCAGTCTGACGCTGTGAATCCTTATGCCCTCGACCTCAGCGCCCCTGGCCCCGGCTACCTTCTCTATCGCGCCCGCAGGCTTATCCCCCTTGTAATGCTCGATAGGGGCGCCTGCTTCTCGACGCGACCGGATCAGCTCCTCGTGTATCATTTGAGCCGTCTTTATAGCTGTTCCCGAAGGAGAATCCAGTTTGCCGTCATGGTGCAGCTCGATGACCTCAACTCGAGGGAGATAGCGAGCGGCCATCTCTGCGAATTTCATCATCAAAACGGCACCGATGGCGAAGTTCGGGGCTATAATGGCTCCCAAGTCGAATTTACTGCACAGCTGCCGCACTTCCTCGATGTCCGACATTGATATGCCCGTGGTGCCAACCACGGCTCGCACGCCCCTTTGGAGGGCTGCACGGACATGGTCCATGACGGCATCGGGGCGCGTAAAATCGACGATTACGTGGGGTTTCAGCCTTGCGATAACCTCCTCGAGGTCGCTCGTAACCCGCACAACCTGTACATTGCCATCGGCGCCTTCAATCATCAGATCCCTGGGGTTCATGTCGACGGCACCGGCTATCTCCATGTCTGGCTCCCGGCTCACAGCCCTGACGACCTCGGAGCCCATCTTACCCGATGCGCCGACGACTGCTACCTTAATACGGTCGATCTCGTCCACGGTTTCATCCTCTCCTCACCACTAACCTACTGGCCTACCTACTGGCCTATTACTTATCGCATCCTCGTTAACAGCCGGTCATCGCGCCTCTCTTCGCCCGCTCACTCAAGTGACGCAGGCAGGCTCAGGTTAGCACGCTTGCTGGGCGGGCCGCGTCGGCCGGGCGAAGAAAGGAGAGCGCTAGTGCACCTCCACGTCCGTAGCACCGTTCTGGCGCAGAATCCTGGCCGCATCATCAACCTTCTTCTGGTCCGCCTTTATGACGGTCAGTATCCTTCCCTGCTTGACCTGATTTTCATAGAACTCACTGCGCTGTTCCGGGATCCCCATATCCACCAAGCCGCCCACCAGGCCGCCCGTAACGGCGCCCGTAAGCGCAGCCGCGATCGGGCCTGCAGCTACTATCGGCCCAATTCCGGGGATCGCAAGCGCCCCGATGCCAGCCAGAAGCCCTGCCGCGCCCCCGATGGCCCCACCGGTTACGGTGCCATCTGCCAGGTCATCCTCGGCCATCATCGTAAGCCCGCCTTCACCGCGTCCTCCTTCACCTGTGCCCCTCTGGTCTTTCGCTACGATCGATATCTCATTCTTGTCGAACCCTTTGTTTCTCATCTCGTTAATGGCCTTCTCGGCCTGATCCCGCGCATCGAATACGCCGATTACTGTAGCCATGCCAAAACCTCCTCGACCAACTAAGACTCATACTGTCCTTAGTCTGCCCAGAAGGCTATAATGTATTCGATGGCGGGATGTCCACAATCAAAACATCAGGCCCGATTATCTTCACCGCCCGCCATGGTATAACCAGTTCGCGAGGCCGTTTGGGGATTATGGAAAGGCCCCGCCTCTCCCGGATGACAAGCGAGACAACCTTGCCTGTCGACGAGTCTATAACCAGGTCCGAGCCACCCACCGTACCCAGACTGACACCATCCTGTGAGCTTATGATCTCTAGCCTCATCAACTCAGAGAGTCTCATGTTGCCCTCCCGCTCTGGCCCCTGCGCCGGGGCGGTCATTATCGCGACTCTCGCAGTCACCATCGCTCTGGAGCCTTTCCTTGATCCTCAAAAACTGGGCAATAAGGGTATCGAGCCGGTTGCTGATCTCATGGGTCTGCGCATCATCCAACCTGCCGCCGGCATCTTCAATTGTCGAATAGAGGAGCATACGAAGCTTCTCAATGCTCTCATTCAAAGCTGCAAGTCTCCCGCTCACGCTATCTCCCTGTGTGCCCAAAGCCACCGTCTCCCCTTTTCGTCTCGCTCAAGCAAGACCTCTCGACTAACCTGGCACGCTCGACTCTCGCGAATACCAGCTGGGCGATGCGATCCCCCCTTCGGATAGTGAACGGTTCCCTGCCCAAGTTGATCAGGATGCACTGGACAACCCCACGATAGTCGGCATCGATGGTCCCGGGGCTATTCAAAAGCGTGATACCGTGTCTGTACGCAAGCCCGCTCCTTGGGCGGACCTGACCTTCAAACCCCGCAGGGATAGCGAGCCTGATGCCCGTCGAGATGAGGGCCCTCTCGCCGGGTTGCAGCATGATCTCGCCTTCGATTGCCGCGTAAAGATCCATGCCCGAGGCGCACTCCGTCATGTAGCGCGGCAGCGGGATATCTTCGGTACCGGGCTCTCGTATGACCTCAACCTCCAGCTCTCCGCTACGCCCGCCGTCATAACCGGCCCCGGGATCGGCCCCGGGATTGATATCAACCCTCTGCAAGTCACCCACTTATAGCCCCGGCCTCCCTTCGCTCGCGCAGCCGCGCAGCCAGGTTCAGGTCGCCATTATAGGGCCCCACGATCGCGGCAGCCAGGTCGCTCTTGCCTAAGATATCATATGCGACACGCTGCACATCATCGAGGGTCACCGAATCAATTATGTTTATAATCTCCCCAGGGGTATAATAACGGTCGTGGAACATTTCGAGTTTGGCGATGCGACTCATCCGGCTGCTGGTGTTTTCGAGGCCGAGGAGCATACCACCCTTGAGCTGCTCTTTACCACGCTCGAGCTCCTCCGGCTTTATCCCGTTATTGAGAAGGTTGGAAAACTCATCCAGGATTAGATCCATGACGATATCCACGTTTTGCGGGCTCATCCCCGCATAAACAACGAAGGCGCCTGTGTCCTCGTAAGCACTGTGATAAGAATAGGTTGAGTAGACAAGGCCCCTCTCCTCCCTCAGACCCTGAAATAATCTCGAGCTCATGCCCCCTCCCAGGATGGCATCGAGGACCAGGAGGGCAAATTTATCACGGTGATGCCGAGGGTAGCCTTTTGCTCCGAGGCACAGGTGCACCTGTTCTATCTCCTTGAACCTAACGCTCGCGCGAAACATGGTCCGTTGCGGCCTATTAAGAACTGGCGCTGCCGGGCGATCGAGCGCGCCGAAAAGCCTAATAGCATCCTCGACAACTGCCTCGTGTTTCAGATTGCCGGCCGCAGCCACGATAAGATTATCCGGGGTATATTGAGAACTCATATAATGCAGCAGGGAATCTCTGGTAAACCTACTGACGGTTTCAGACGTCCCCAGGGTATTAAGGCCAAGCGGGCCTGAATCCCACATAGCCTGCGCGAGGACATCATGTACGAGTTCATCGGGGGTATCCTCATACATTTTGATCTCCTCAAGCACAACGCCCTTTTCTTTCTCAATCTCACCCTCGTCAAACAGGGAATTCAGAAGCATGTCCGCGAGGATGTCCATGGCGAAGGATAAATGCGTATCCAGGACTCTCGCATAATAGCACGTGTATTCCTTTGTTGTAAAGGCGTTCATCTGCCCGCCGACACCGTCTATTGCCTCGGCTATCTCCCGTGCAGTTCGCCCTCTCGTGCCCTTGAAAAGCATGTGCTCGATAAAGTGAGACGCACCGTTCATGTTACGAGGCTCGTTTCGCGACCCGGACTTAATCCACAGGCCTATTGAGACTGATCTTACATATGGGATGTATTCTGTGACGATCCTTACTCCATTATCAAACTGCGTCCTCTGGTACACTACCTTCTTCCTTTCATTAGCCTTTCATTAGCAATACAATCACCGCTTCACAGGATTGATGCCCTTTACCGCGCCGGTATAGTCGGCATTAGTCTATAAAAGAATTCGCTCGAAATCGAAAGATTCCTCTCAGAACCGACAAAAAACGTTTCCTAAATTATGGCATATCAGGTTCCCCTTCCCTCTCATAGTGGAAATTACATAAAGGACTGGCGGCAAGGCTGGAGAAATCTTTATTCACCGAAACCTGCGTGCGCGCCAGGCCGCAAGACACCCATAGCCACTCCCATACGATATTGTTTATATCCTGTTTCATAGTGTTCCTGTCTCATATCGTCTTATTTATGTCCTGTCCAGAAAGGGGCGATAGCCGGGCATGGACCCGAAGGTCGCTGCAGCAGCCATAACCATTCTTTTGTATCTTTTTGCCTCCGGCGGGCCCGGCCAGGAGCCAGCGCAAGGGCCTCAAAGCACGCCGGCAAACCCGCCAGCAAGCGAATCGACAAGGCTTGAGACACCCCAAGTGACGCACCCCGTGCCCGGAATAAAGCCAGGGCAACAGCCAGCGCACCAGGGTTCCCAGGTCACCGTAAGGGGTTCGAAAGTGCGCATGAGGAGCGGCCCCGGGACAAATTACAGGATTGTGACGACTATCAAGGGAGGTACACCTATTCGCGTGCTGACCTCGCACGACAACTGGTACCAGGTGCGCCTCCCCGATGGCCGCACCGGGTGGATAGCAGGCTTTCTCCTGGATGGGAGCCGGCAACCTGGCGAAGGTGCCACCAGAGATGGCAATTTCGAGATTATCGGGTATTACGCCGAAAACTTCCCGGGCGAGAAGGCTTCATACGCTTCCTTGAGCATGAGCAAGAATATGCTTTCAGGGGTTGCATTCTTCTCTTTCAAGCTTGATGCCGACGGCAACGTGACAGGGGATCATTTAAGCGCCCCCTTCAACCTGGCGCGCTCCAGCGGGGTCACACCGCTCGCGCTCGTTCATAATTACAGCTATGGCGCTGGCGGATTTGACGCCGGCATCGTTTCATCTATGCTGCGCAGCCAAACCAGGAGAGCCAGAGCGATAGATCAAATCTACGCCATTCTTAAGAAATACGGATACCGCGGCGTTAATATTGACTTCGAAAATGTCCCGCCGGAGGATCGCGAGTTCCTCACGAAATTCATGCATGATCTCGCGGCCAAGCTCAAGCCCGGCGGGTATCTGGTTACAATGTCAGTCCCTGCAAAGTGGGGGGATTTCCCGGCGAGCAACTGGATCGGGGCGTTTGACTATTATGCCCTCGGGCGGATCTGTGATAAAATCATGATAATGACCTATGACGAGCATGGGCCGTTTAGCGGTCCGGGTCCCGTAGCCTCCGTGGATTGGGTCGAGAAGGTTGTTAAGTATGCCATAACCCAGATCCCCAGGCCCAGGATCATGATGGGCCTCCCGGCCTACGGTTACGATTGGCCCCTCGGTGGGGGAGGGCAGGTCAGGGCGGTATCGCACCAGGAGGCCTTAAACATCGCGGAACGCCACGGCATACGCCCCCTCTGGCAAAATGAGGCGAAGGCACCCTATTTCCGGTATTCCTCGGGCGGTGTTCGGAGAGAGGTATGGTTTGAAAACGAGTCGAGCATAGCCGCGAAGCTTGCCATAGCCAGGAAGTACAACCTGAGGGGCATAGCCATCTGGCGCCTCGGATACGAAGATACCTCCTACTGGAAGGTGCTGCGTACATCCCTCGGCCTCGGGTAACGGGGTAAGGCGCTTACGATGGATTCCTGGCCAGCAGGTCGGATACGGTACCAAGCCAGTAACCCCTCCTGTGCAGGGTGCTTATAATCTCCGGCAGAGCCTCGATCGTCGGGGCCGTCGGGTGCATGAGAACTATGGCCCCCGGCCTTGCCTTCTCAGTAACCTTCCTGACGATCTGCGCCGCCGGGGGCTTTTTCCAGTCAATGGTATCTATGGTCCAGAGTACGGTCCTGTAGCCGAGGCTCCCGGCTGTGGCCACGATACGGTCGGTACACTCACCATAAGGTGGCGCAAACAATTTCGCGGCCTTCCCCGTCAGCTGGTTGAGCATCTCCTCGTTCTTAGTGATCAACTCCCGCAACACAGCCTCGGATACATCCTTAACGTGTACATGCTCATACCCATGGTTCGCTATCTCGTGCCCTTCATCTGCAATGCGCTTCACCAGCTCGGGATAGAGCTTCACCCACTGGCCGTCGAAGAAGAAGGTCGCGCGGACATTGTTCTCCCTGAGGATATCCAGCATCCTCGGTAGGTGCTCCTCTCCCCACGCCACGTTCACCGTCAACGCCATGTCCTGGCGGTCTGTGGCCACAGCGCGCAGGGGCTCAAAGTGCTCGCCTGTGATAGCAGGGACGATCTCGAAGGTGGCGAGCTGGACCTCCTCACCCGGGGCAGCCTGGAGCACTCTCCTGACCGTTTCGTCTATGTCTATGTCGATCCCCGTTACCTCCGGTATTACCTGCCCGCTCTCCTTGTAGAACATGGCATCCCTTGGTGAGCGACGCTTCAGCTCGGCTATATCCTTTACGACATCGCGGATCTCATCTGGCAGCATACCCCCGACGTTACGCCCCTCCAGCTGCACGCCGGGTTTGGCGCCCAGGATGGCCCTCCTCGCCTCGTCAAGGCTTGTGAAAACCAGCGCCGAAAGCAGGATGAGGCAAAAGATGAGCACATGATAGAGCATGGAGCTCCTGCTTATCACCAGGACCCTGAATCTCGCTCCGCGCTCACGACCTCTCATCGCCGGACCTCCTCTCGAATCTCAACTGGTCGTCTGGCTTCGGCCTCTGAACGGGTTTAGGCTTCTCGATGGGGCGCTGCTCGCCCGTATGCGGGTGGATATAGTAGTCGCCCTTCAGGAGAAGCTCGGAAATGGGAACGATCTTATACCCCTGCTTTAAGAGCTCCGGTATGATAACCGCCAAAGCTTCGGCGGTGTGAGTTCCATTATTGTGAAACAGCACTATGGCGCCGTTGTGCATCTTGCTCATAACGCGATCTATGATCTCGCTCGCGGAGAGATCGCGCCAGTCAAGCGAGTCTATACTCCACATGATGGTTTCATACCCGCATTCCTTCGCGGTTTCTATAACCTTATTGCTATACTCGCCGAACGGCGGCCTGAAAAGCCTGGGCTTACGGCCCGTTATGGCCTCTATCATCTCGTGGGTTCTCATGATCTCGGTCCGGATCTCGGCAGGCGAGAGTGAGTTGAGGTGGGGATGCGAGTAAGTATGATTCCCTATTTCATGGCCCCGCTGTGCGATCTCCCTTACCCGGTCGGGAAACTTCTCCAGCCAGAAGCCTGCGAGGAAAAAGGTTGTCTTGACATGGTGCTTGTCGAAGGTGTCCAGGATATTATCTGTGTAATCTGCTCCCCAGACAGCATCCAAAGATAGGGCCACCTTCTTTTCATTGGTGGCCACGGAATATATGGGGACGAGCCTCCCTCCGACGGTGGTTGAGATAACCTGGCGAACTGCTCTAAAAAGGGCCATCTGCCCCGCATTAATAGCCGCGAGGACAAGGAGAAGCCCTACAATCAGCTTCCAGGGCCTCCTTTCATAGTAGACAAACATTTCGCACCTCTCCCTGCAGAGTTTTCTCGATTATACTTATGCAGCAGGGAACGGTGACATTCTAATACATTCTCCGGCACTATGGCATCCATTGGCGGATGGCCTCTACTACAAGATCGGTCTCCCCCTTCACCCGCCGGCATTCCGGCAGTGAGGCCAGAAATGCCCGGCCGTACCCCTTATAGATGATCCGCCTATCGAGAACAATGACCACCCCCCTGTCGGTCTTCGTCCTTATCAACCTGCCGAATCCTTGTCGAAACTTGATTACGGCTTGAGGCAGGGAATACCGGGCGAATGCATTCTCGCCCCGTGACGCCATGGCCTCGAGGCGCGCCTCGACCACGGGATCGGATGGCACCTGAAACGGAAGGCGGGCAAGCACCACGCACGACAGGGCATCCCCGGGGACGTCAACCCCCTCCCAGAAGCTATCGGCCCCCAGGAGAACGGCGCCGTGCGTCGCCCGGAATTGGGCGAGCAGCCTGTGGCGCGGGGCCTCTCCTTGCCGGAATACCGCAAGCCCGGCTGCATTGAGATCCTGGCGGATCAACTCATCAACCCTTTCCATCATCTTGTAGGAGGTGAACAAGACAAACGCCCTTCCTCTTGTAGCATTCAGGATCTTGACAAGCGCCGCGGCGGCGCCCGCGACGAAGTCCTCGTCATCAGGGCTGGGCAGGTCCGTTGGGATGCCCATGAGAACCCGCTGGTCAAAGTTGAACGGCGACCCTATAACAAGCTCGAGGGGCCTGTCCTGCTGGTAATCGAGGCCGACCTGGTCCTCAAAGAAGCTCAGATTATCGCCGACGGCGAGGGTTGCTGACGTAAAGATCACGGAGTCCAGTGGTTCAAGGAGGTTCTCCCTTATAAGAGGCGCTACGTCGAGCGGCGTTGCGGCGAGCCTGACATTCCGGCGTGGGCCTGTCTCAGCCCAAAATACAAACGACTCGTCTTGCCCGTCCATGATAAACCTCAACGTGGCCCCCAGGTTCGATAAGCGAGAGGAGATGGCCTCAATTTCCACCTTGAGCTCCTCGATGTCGCCCGGGAGTTCCTTGAGCTTGGACCCCGCTGCAGCAAGCTCGAGGGCATGAGCCAGGTCGGAGAGAGCACGCGAGAGATCGGAGAGCGCATTCACGGTCCTCTCTGCCTCAATGGCTATAACATCTCGCCAGAGGCCAAGGCTGCGGACTTCGGGTTTCAACCGCACAGCAGACTCGCGGCTGTCCTGGCCCCGGTCCTCCTGGCGCTCGCTGGGCTCACTGCGCTTGCCGGGACCGCCCCCTTCTTCGCCATAACAGCTCGAGCCCCGGTCCCTCTTGAGATCACCAAGGAAACTGGTCAAGGCCTCAAAGAAGGCATCTGCCGCCTCCCTGGCTCTGAGCACCCCCGGAACCAGAGTTCCATCGATGCGATCTCGCAGACCGTCCCTCGTTTGATCGTCAAGATCCAACCCGGAACCGGCTTTATAGATCGCGGAACGAATCGCCATGAGCATCCCTATGTCCCTCCCGTCCGGGCGAGATGCCGGCGTCCTCTCACGGCGATAAAGATGAGACAGGAGCCTGGTGACCTGGAGCCTCGTGACCGAATAGCCAAGGTAATCCCCTGCCACTTCCGGGACGTTATGGGCCTCATCGAATATCACATGGGAATACCTGGGGAGGACCGCTCTCTCGGCATCGAATCCCAGCTGCCGCCTGACGCCCACATCCGCGAAAAGCAAGTGATGATTTACCACAAGGATATCCGCAGCGTAGGCCCTGCTTCTCGCCTTCATAAAGAAGCAATTCTGGGCATCGGGACATTTCACTCTCAGGCATGTATCCGGCTCCGAACATATCTTCTCCCAGAGCTCCGGCAGCGGCTCCAATGGGAACTCGGACCTGCAGCCCTCCCTGGCCTCGCCGACCCATGGGAGTATCTCCGCAAGCGCCTTGTACTCCTGCGAATTCAGGAGGGAATCCGGGTCCTCCAGGAGCTTTTTCAGCCTTCTCCTACATATATAGTTCGACCGCCCCTTTACAAGGGCAAACGAGAAGTCCGCCTCACCGGGGGCAAACCCCTCCAGAGCGCTTCTCAATGTTGGAATGTCCTTGGTTACGAGCTGCTCCTGGAGGTTGATGGTATTGGTTGATACGACCACCTTCCGGCCCGTAGCCTTCGACCAAAGGACCGCAGCCACCAGGTAAGCCATGGATTTGCCCGTCCCCGTCGCGCTCTCGATC
This sequence comes from Bacillota bacterium, assembly GCA_012839815.1. Lineage (GTDB taxonomy): Bacteria > Bacillota > SHA-98 > Ch115 > JABLXJ01 > JABLXL01. The sequence continues at coordinate 20,204 of DUMQ01000085.1, forward strand.
ACGGCGTGCCGCCGGTGGTTAAATGCCGAGAGTATGGTCGTGGCCATCTGGATTTGCTCCGGGCGCACTTCGTAGCCGTCGATGTGGCTGGCCAGGGGTCCTCCGTAGGAGAATATGGCGTCAACGTTTTGCAGCAAGTCTTCCACTCCGAAACCTCCGTCTTGCGAGACCGTCGTGACCGATTTACCTCTTTATCCTCGCGCCCGCCCTTATACGTAACTTTACGTGGCATCGATTCCGCATCCATAGTTAGTGCGTAAAAATCTCTGCCCTTTTTGGCACTCGCATAGGTTTATGCCAATTTACCAGCACGCCCCGGGGGTTGCCGGTGTTGCGTTCCGGGGACGGCGCGCTTACGGCGCGCCTCCGTTGAAATTTGGCGCGAGGGCCCTGCCAAATTTCAAGAGGCCCCGTCACGCAAGCACCGGCAACCCCTGGCAAAACGGCGGTAATTTTCGAACCCGCACTTAGTAGCTGTTACCCGTGGAAGGTCGAGTATTTTTTACTTAGCAGAGCATCCTACAGGGGAGGTGGGTAAGCAGCCTGCCAGCTCGCGGAGCCTGGCCAGGTTGCGCGCGTCATCCCCCGGGTCATCATTGGGCGTCTCCAGGATGAAGGGCATCTCGCGCAGCCTCTCATTATTCAGGATCGCGCGAAACCCGTCCTCGCCGATCATGCCCTCCCCTATGTGAGCATGCCGGTCCTTTCTCGACCCCAGGTCCCCCAGGGAATCATTTGCGTGGACCAGTTTCAAACGGTCGAGGCCAAGTACGCGATCAAAATCCTCGAGGACCTCATTCAAACCGTCGGGAGTCCGGATGTCATAGCCCGCGGCAAAAACGTGGCATGTGTCGAAGCAAACGCCGACCTCGCCTTCGCCCTCGAGATTCTCGATGATCCCTTTAAGCTGCTCAAAGGTATAGCCGATCTCGGTCCCGGCGCCCGAGACCGTCTCCAAAAGCAGCTTCAGCCCGCCCTCCCGGTTCCGGTCCCGGCATTCCCTGTCTTTAAACACCACGTTTATGGCCTTGATAATCCTCTCCATGCCCGCCTCGACCCCTGAGCCGACGTGGCTCCCCGGGTGTATAACAAGGTAATCGGCACCGAGCTGGCAAGCACGCGCAATATCCTCTCGAAGGGCCGATATGGAAACTTCATAAATCTGCTCTTTGGGTGAGGCGAGGTTGATGAGGTAAGGAATGTGCACCACAATAGGAGATATGCTTGATAACCTGGCCATGGTGCGAAAATCCGCGGCTTCAGCCTCATTGAGAGCGCGAGTCCTCAGGCTCCTGGGGCTCCTCGAGAATATCTGCATCGCATCGCAGCCCAATTCCCGGGCCCGCTCAATAGCCCGGGGGAGCCCCCCAGCTATAGCGACGTGCACACCGAATCTCACGTGTACCCCTTCTAACGTTAAATATCGTCGATTAACTTAGTGCGCAAAAATACCTGGACCTTTCGCAGGTAACAGCTACTAAGTGTGAGTTCGAAAATTACCGCCGTTTTCCCAGGGGTTGCCGGTGCTTGCGTGACGGGGCCTCTTGAAATTTGGCAAGGCCCTCACGCCAAATTTCAACGGAGGCGCGCCGCAA
>DUMQ01000086.1 GCA_012839815.1 Bacillota bacterium
AGGCGCGCCCGCCCAAGTAGCGTACCGGTGTAGATCGGCCCGGGTCACTTGAGGGAGTACTTGCTAACCTCCCCTTGTAGGAACCCTGCTACCTCAGCATTATGAACCTGATGACGAAGAGTATCGCCAGGATATACATCGTCAGGCTTATATCCTTCGTCTTGCCCGCGAGTAGCTTAATTATCACGTAACCGAGCACCCCGAACACCAGGCCCTCAGCTATGCTGTAGGCCAGTGGCATCATGATTATGGTGAGAAATGCCGGTATGGCCTCGGTGAAATCCTCAAACTTGATCTTTACAACGGGCTCCATCATGAAAAGCCCGACCATGATGAGCGCAGGCGCCGTCGCGGCAGTAGGGATCAGTTTTACGAGAGGCGAGAAGAAGAGCGCAAGTAGGAAGAGGACTGCAACGACCGCTGCAGTGAGCCCGGTCCGTCCGCCTTCAGCCACGCCCGACGCGCTCTCGATGTAAGTCGTAACCGTACTCGTCCCAAATATGGCGCCGCCCACCGTACCGATTGCGTCCGCCATTAGCGCCTGGCCGGACCTGGGGAGTTCCCCGTTCTTATCGAGAAAGCCGGCCTTGGTCGAAACGCCGATGAGGGTTCCCACGGTATCAAACATATCTACGAACGTGAAGGTGAATATGACCGTCAGGAGGCCGATATTCAACGCACCCAGGACATCCATCTGCATAAATGTAGGAGCCAGGCTCGGAGGCATGCTGATGATATCCTTGATGCCGTGCGGGTAGGGCGCCAGGCCGGTGATCATTCCGACAACGCTTGTGATCAGGATGCCCAGCAGGAGGGAGCCCTTGACCCTCCTGGCCAGGAGCAGGCCCATGACGGCGAGGCCGAACAGGGCAAGGAGCACATTAGGTGATGTGATTTTGCCCAGAGATACCATTGTGGCATCGTTTTTTACAATAATCCCCGCCTCTTGAAGTCCGATAAAGGCTATGAAGAGCCCGATCCCGACGCCCGTCGCGAGCTTCAGAGTCATGGGTACGCTGTTAATGATGGCCTGTCGCACTCTTGTAAGAGTCAGGAGGAGGAATATCACGCCATCGATGAATACGGCCCCCAGGGCAACCTTCCAGCTGATCCCCATCCCGAGGACCACTGTAAACGCAAAAAAGGCGTTTAGACCCATCCCAGGGGCCATGGCAAAGGGATAATTCGCATAAAGGGCCATAACGAATGTACCGAGCGCGGTGCCCAGGCACGTAGCCACCATGACCGCCCCAACGTCCATCCCCGCCTTGCCCAGGATGGAGGGGTTTACAATAATGATGTAGGCCATGGTCATGAATGTTGTAATACCTGCGAGTACTTCGGTGCGGACAGTTGTATTATTTGCCGACAGCTTGAAAAGATTCTCGAGAAAGCCGGCATTCTTGCTGGCCGCACTCCTGGCTTGCGCCATTCTCAAACCCCCCTCATAGTGAGTTAGTAGTCTTATAAGGCTTGACCTCAGTTTCGCCGTCCACTTATATTCGACACAAGACGGCGCGGCACCTTCTATCGTTAAGACAAAAAATCAAGCCATCACATTATGAAGGACCTCCACCATGTAGTCCATATCCTCATCGCTCAGGGCGGGGTGCACCGGCAGGGAGAGGATTCTGGAGCAAACCCTTTCGGTTATTGGATACCCCTGAGCCGGGGTCAGGCTACGGCCGAACCTCTCCCTAAAATATGGCTGCGCATAAACCGGCACGGGATAGTGGACGGCAGTCTCGATGCCATGTCGGCTGAGCCGGCGAGCTAGCTCGTCACGGTTGAAGCCGAGTTTTGTCTCATCGACGAGGATTGCGTACTGGTGGTAAGCATGCCTTACGTAACTAGCCTCATACGGTGTCGTGATGCCGTCAATGGCTCGGAGCGCCTCGTTGAGCCGCCGGGCATTGTTGCGCCGGTTGCGCGTGAATTCCTCTATCAATGGGACCTGCTCCCTCCCGATGGCTGCCTGGATTTCGGTCATACGGTAATTGTACCCCAGCATGACGTGGTTATATTTGCCATCTTGTCCTATATTTCGCATCATTCGGAGCTTTTCTGCCATTGAATCCTCATGACACGCGATGAATCCGCCTTCGCCGCTATGGAGGTTCTTGGTGCAGTATGTGCTGAAGCAGGTGAGGTTGCCCGCGCTCCCGACCTTCCTGCCGCGGTACTCAGCCCCTATCCCCTGAGCGGCATCCTCAACTACCCATAATCCATGCCGTTGCGCGATTTCGTTGATGGCATCCATCTCCGCCGGGTGGCCGTAGAGGTGGACCGCCTCGATTCCGACAGTGCGGGGGGTTATCCTCTCCTCTATTCTGTCAGGGTCGATGTTGTAGGTCTCCGGGTCTATGTCTGCGAATACGGGGATTCCACCGCAATAGATGATGGCATTCACGCTGGATGCGAAGGTAAACGGGGTTGTGATAACCTCGTCGCCGGGCTGGATGCCATTGGCTAGCAAAGCGAGGTGCAGGGCGGCCGTCCCGCTGCTGACCGCCACCACGTGCCTGGCCCCGATGTAGTCTGCAAGCAGCCTCTCGAATTCGGCCACTACCGGGCCGCAGACCAGGCGTCCCGAGCGCAGGACGTTTACGACGGCTTCTTCGATCCTCTCATTGTAAAATGGCTTTGCAATAGGGATTTTCCTCATTGTTTGCTGATCTGCTTGCTGATATGCGGAATTCGCTTGCAATTTATATAAACCCCTTTCTCAATCGCCGGCTTTGTAGGCGTTTTGCCACCTTTAGACTCGTCCCGGGCGGCGCATCTCCCCTCTCCCGGCATATATGTTTACCTGCTATATGGTAGCATGATGCCTGTGTCGCGGGCAGCCACGTAATTTAGCACAAAACATGATTTATTTCGCCATAAAACTCGCTTTACCTGCAGAGTCTCTGAAATCCACGCGCATAACACGCGCATAATACAAATAAGTTATACGCATGAGCAAATGAACTATGCGAGGGTGGTTATGTTATGGTTAGGCTGGCAAACCCCTCAGAAAAATTCAACCCTAATTGTTGAATATACACCTTGGCGTCGCGGCTGTGAAGGGGGTATAATTAAACTTGTCCACCCGGTGCTCGCGGGCCGCACGTTATGCCGGCTGAATTGCTCGGGGACGGGGATAGAATCGGCGCGACGAGGCTGAAGAATCTCCAAGAAGCTTGAGGGATAGAGATGGTTTCTTTGCTTGACGACCTGAATCCAAGGCAGCGCGAGGCTGTATGCCATACCGAGGGCCCACTCTTGATTCTTGCCGGGGCAGGGAGCGGCAAGACCAGGGTGATAACTTACAGGATAGCCTACCTTATCGGTGAGAAGGATGTCTTCCCCGGCAGCATACTGGCTGTGACTTTTACAAACAAGGCCGCGAATGAGATGCGTGAGAGGGTGGCGGGCATCGTAGGTCCCTGGGCCAGGAGCGTTCACATAGGCACCTTTCATTCCTTTTGCGTCCGGGTTTTGCGGCGCCACATAGATAAGCTCGGGATGCCCAGGGATTTCACCATATTCGACTCGTCCGACCAGCAGGCGGCCATCAAACAGGCCCTTCGCGACCTGAATATCAATGACAAGCGTTTTGCGCCTGCTGGCGTCCTGGGGACCATCAGCAACGCCAAGAACGAGCTCATGGGGCCGATTGATTTCAAGGATGCGGCCAGGGGCTTTTATGAGGAGACCGTGGCCAGGATATACGAGGTCTACCAGTCGATTCTGCGAAAAAACAGCGCCCTCGACTTCGATGACCTTTTAATGGAGACTGTGGAACTTTTCAGGGGGTTCCCCGAGGTGCTTGGGGAATACCAGGAGAAATTTAAATACATCATGGTGGATGAATACCAGGATACCAACCAGGCGCAGTATGTCATCGTCAGGCTCCTGGCCGCCAGGCACCGGAACCTGTGCGTGGTAGGTGATGAGGACCAATCAATATATGGCTGGAGGGGCGCGGACATCAGGAATATCCTCGATTTCGAGGAAGACTACCCGGATGCCAGGGTTATCAAGCTGGAGGAGAATTACCGGTCGACCGGGACCATTCTCGAGGCGGCAAATGAAGTTATAAAGAACAACCGGGAGAGGAAGGACAAGGCGCTTTGGACCCGAAACCCCAGGGGCGAGCCGATCAGGCATTTTGTCGCCCCGGATGAACACGAAGAAGCAAGATTCGTCGCGAATGAGATACTCAAGGAGCGTCGGGAAACGGGGAGGAACTATAGGGATTTCGTCGTGCTCTACCGGATGAATGCCCAGTCTCGCGTATTTGAGGAGACATTCATGAGTCTCGGCATCCCCTACAGGATCGTTGGGGGCCTCAGGTTCTATGAGCGCAAGGAGATAAAGGATATCATAGCCTACCTGCGACTGATCCTGAACTCGCACGATGCTGTATCCCTCCAGCGGGTGATAAACGTGCCCAAACGAGGGATCGGCGATACCACCATCGAAAAGCTCGCCGCTTTTGCCAGGCATGAGAATATCGTCATGTTCGAGGCCATGCGCAGGGCCGGCGAGATAGAGGGTATACCGGAGAGGACGAGGACGCAGATTTCCAGGTTTACTGGGATGATCGAGGAACTCGCTGCCAGGCGCGACGAGATTTCCCCTACTATGCTGGTTAATGAGGTACTGGAAAGGACCGGGTACCTGCGGGAGCTCGAGAGCGAGAAGACAGTCGAGGCGCTCGCTAGGATCGAGAATATAAAGGAACTGCTCTCTGTGACCAAGGAGTTTGAGGCGCGCCAGTCCGCATCGGGGGCTGAGACCTCGCTCGCGGCGTTCCTGGAGGAGGTCGCGCTCATATCGGATATCGATACGCTTAAGGAGGACGAGGAGGGCGTGACCCTGATGACGCTGCATTCCGCCAAGGGCCTTGAATTCCCCGTGGTGTTCATGGTCGGGATGGAGGAAGGGCTCTTCCCACATTCAAGGGCGCTCATGGATGACGGGGAGCTCGAAGAGGAGCGGCGCCTCTGTTATGTGGGGATCACCCGCGCCAGGGAGCAGCTTTACCTTACCCATGCCAGCAAGCGGATGATATACGGGGAAGCTTCACAGACGCTTCCCTCCAGGTTCCTTGGGGAAATCCCTGGGGAGCTGGTGATCGATTGGGGCGGTGGCGATACCCTTGGAGAAGAACGACGCCCCCAGCGGCGCATCCAGCAGCAATGCATTCAAAAATGTATTCAAAAATGTGTTGTAGACTCCGGCGGGGATTTTGATTCTCGCAGGGGTTGCCGGAGTTTTCGGTCGGGGGATAGGGTGAGGCACGAAAAACTGGGGCACGGCACGGTTATCAGCGTGGAAGGCGAGGGTGAGGACGCCATCCTGACTATAGCCTTCCCGGGCCTTGGGGTGAAGAAGTTTATGCTTGGTTACGCCCCGATTCATCATGCAGGCTAGGTTGGGGAGAGCGGCATCGGACCTTTGGGCGGAGGTGAGAGAGATGGCAGGCGGCGAGAGGCAATTCAAGAGACAACTGGAGCTGAACCTCTCTGATGAATCGTCCGACGTGAGGAAGCGAGTCGAGGAGCTCCGCGAGCTTATCGAGCATCACAATTATCGGTATTATGTCCTGGATGACCCGGAGATATCAGACGCGGAGTTCGACGCCCTGATGAGGGAGCTGGCGGCGCTTGAAGCTCAACACCCCGAGCTCGTGACGCCGGATTCGCCGACCCAGCGGGTCGGCGGCAGGCCTGTTGAGGGGTTTGCCCCCGTCGCCCACAGGGTGCCCATGCTCAGCCTCGCAAATGCCTACAGTTTCGAGGAGCTCCGGGCATTCGACGCCAGGGTCAGGCGGTTTCTCGGGGCAGCAGCCCATAACCTCGAATACGTGACGGAGCTCAAGATCGATGGGCTTGCCGTCTCGCTCATCTATGAAAAGGGACGCTTTGTCCAGGGGGCCACGCGGGGGGACGGTGAGGTCGGAGAGGACGTAACCCATAACCTCAGGACGATCAGGTCCATACCCATGAAGCTGCGGGGCGGTAAGGAGCTGACACTTGACGTCCGCGGCGAGGTCTACATGATAAAGCGGGAGTTTGAGAAGCTTAATGAGGAGAGGCGGCGGGCCGGTGAGCCGCTTTTCGCCAACCCGCGTAATGCCGCGGCAGGATCGCTTCGCCAACTCGACCCGGGCATCACGGCTTCACGGCCCCTTGATATATTCCTTTACGCCATCGGTTACTCGCCGGATAGGGAGTTCCACACTCATATGGAGGTCCTCGAGACCCTGAAGAGCCTGGGCTTCAGGGTGAATCCGCACATCAGGCTCTGCCGTGATATTGATGAGGTAATAGAATACTGCGAGCGCTGGGGCGAGAGGCGTGAGGAGCTTGATTACGAAATAGACGGGATCGTTGTGAAGGTGAATTCCCTTTCGCTCCAGGAGGCGCTGGGCGCAACGGCGAAGAGTCCGCGCTGGGCTATAGCGTATAAGTTCCCTGCCAAGCAGGGCACGACTGTGGTGAAGGATATAAAGGTGCAGGTAGGGAGGACGGGAGCGCTCACCCCGCTGGCGATTTTGGAGCCTATAGAGCTGGCGGGCTCGGTTGTGAGTCGCGCGACCCTTCACAACGAAGATATGATAAGGAGCAAGGATATACGGATAGGTGATACCGTGATCGTCCAGAAGGCTGGGGACGTGATACCCGAGGTCGTGAAGGTGGTGAAGGAGAGGCGGACTGGGAACGAGCGCGAGTTTGTCATGCCATCCAAGTGCCCCGAGTGCGGTTCTGATGTCGTAAGGCTTGAAGGGGAAGCCGTTGCGAGGTGCGTGGGCGTGAGGTGTCCCGCCCAGCTCAGGGAGGGGGTCCTCCACTTCGCATCGAGGGACGCCATGGATATCGAGGGGATGGGGCCTGCCGTCGTAACCCAACTCCTGGACAGAGGCCTGGTCAGGGATTTCGCCGATATCTATTATCTGAGGTTCGACGATATAGTGGGCCTCGAGCGGATGGGAAAGAAGTCGGCGCAGAACCTCCTCAATGCCATAGAGGCAAGCAAGGACCGGGGCCTCGCCCGGGTTGTCTATGCTCTCGGAATACGACATGTGGGTGAGAATATCGCAAGGGTCCTGGCGGAGAAGTTCGGCGATATGGAGAACATCATGAGGGCCAGCAAGGAAGAGCTCACGGCCATCCCGGAGATCGGGCCGAGGATAGCCGAGAGCGTGGTGGCGTTTATGTCCCAGGAGGCAAACCGGGGGGTTATTCGCCGGCTGCGCGAGGCCGGGGTGAGGATGGCGGAGGACCGGGCCGGGGCAGGGGATTTGCCCTTGAGCGGCAAGACCTTCGTGCTTACAGGGGCGCTTGAGCACTTCACGCGCGGGGAGGCCGAGGAGATGATCCGGCGGCTCGGCGGCAGGACGAGCGGGAGCGTTTCGCGAAAGACAGATTATGTTGTTGTGGGCAGGGACCCCGGCTCGAAATATGATCGCGCGCGGGAGCTGGGGGTTACTATACTGGATGAGGATGGCTTTATGAAGCTTATAGGGCGAGATAAGGGCTTGGACCGCGGCTAATAGCGCGGCATCGGTTTTAGTGCAGCGTGAGCGAGGAGGTTTTGATGGTATGCCCATAACGAAGCAGGATGTCGAACATGTGGCAGCCCTTGCAAGGCTCGAGCTGGGCGAGGAGGAGAAGGAATCCCTCACCGAACAGCTCGGCAAGATACTGGAGTATGCAGATAAATTGAAGGAACTCGATACCGAGGGGGTCCCTCCGACGGCGCATCCCCTGCCGATCAAGAACGTCTTCAGGGAGGACAGGGTGCGCCCGTCGTTGCCTGTTGAGGATGCGCTGGCCAATGCGCCTGAGCGCGAGGGCAGCTTCTTCAAGGTTCCCAGGATTATGGAGACAGATTAACCGGATCAACCAGGATCATGGAGACAACAGATTAACCAAGATGTATTAAACAAGATCATGGAGAAAGAAAGATTAATGGAAACAACAGATTAAATGGAAACGGATTAAAAGGATTTTGCCCGTGGCTCGCGAATATTGTTATTACTGGTTGAGCGTCTGGTTACGGAACCGGAGACGCATGGAGAGTTCCGTCCGGCGCGGGTCGACCGGCTTAGTGTTTTGCCGGTCTTGCCCCGCTGGCGGGACTCTAATTTTTTGGTATTGAAAAGAGGTTGAGGAACGATGGGATGCGCGGATATCGCTATAATAGGCGGCGGCGTGGTCGGGTGCGCCATAGCGCGCGAGCTGTCCCGGTATGAGCTGGATGTGGTCCTACTCGAAAAGGAAGCCGAGGTGGGCTTCGGGACGAGCAAGGCCAATAGCGGCATCGTGCATGCGGGGTTCCACTCTGATCGGGGCACCCAGGAGGCCAGACTCTGCGTCGAAGGAAACAAGATGTTTGACGCGCTCTGCGGGGAGCTGGCGGTGCCCTTCAGGCGCAATGGCTCCCTCCTTGTGACAAAGACCAGGAGCGACATGAGTGAGCTTGAGCGCCTCCTCTCGCAGGGGATCCATAACGGTGTTCCGGGCCTGAAGATCCTCAGCGGCCAGCAGGTGCTCGACCTGGAACCCAATCTCTCGCGCGACATCGTGGGAGGCCTTTATGCCCCGACCGCCGGGGTGGTATCCCCCTACGAGCTGACGATGGCCCTGGCGGAGAACGCGCAGGCCAACGGGGTACGGGTCATAACCAGCTGCGAGGTGACGGGAATGACTTTCGCGGATGGCGGTCGCTTGAAGCGGTTGAAGACCTCCCGTGGGGACATAATAGTACGTTATGTAATCAATGCGGCGGGCCTTTTCGGTGACGATATAGCGGCTCTCGCCGGAGGGGGGCGCCCGTTCCGGATCATCCCCCGGAAGGGAGAGGAGTACATCCTCGACCGGAGGGTTGGTTCACTGGTCACCCGGACGATATTCCCGATGCCAACACCCAATTCCAAGGGGATACTGGTGATCCCCACCGCGGACGGGAATATTATGATCGGGCCCACCGCCGTTGAAGTGGAATCCAAATATGATCTCGGGACGACGCGCGGAGGGTTTGAGGAGATATTCAGGGCCACACGCGACCTGGTGCCCTCGCTCGATGCCCGGGATATCATAGCTTCTTTTGCCGGGCTCAGGGCGGCCTCGGATCGTCATTCCTTTATCATAGAGCGCTCGCCGGGCGTGAGAGGTTTCATAAACGTCTGCGGGATAGAGTCGCCCGGCCTCACGGCGTCGCCAGCCATAGCCAGGATGGTCGCCGGGATGATCGGGGAGGAGATGGCCTTGAAGCCCAAGCGCTCCTTCAACCCGGAGCGGCGCCTGGCACCCAGGTTCCGGGAGATGAGCACTGCGGAAAGGAGAAGGGCTATAGCGCGGGATCCTGCCTTCGGCCGGGTCGTGTGCCGGTGCGAGCTCGTGGCCGAGGCTGAGGTTGTAGACGCCATAAGACGTGGGGCGCGCACCCTGGATGGCGTGAAATTCAGGACGAGAGCGGGTATGGGCCGCTGCCAGGGCGGATTTTGCACACCAAGGGTTATGAGGATCCTCGCGAGAGAGCTCGGGGTTTCCATGGAGGATCTCACGAAACGCGGGGGTGCGTCTTTTCTCGTCGTGAGCAAGCATGCGGATGCGGGCACGGCGGGCATATATGGACGTGATGAGGGTGATGAGTGTGGGGCGGGCATGGGTGCGAGGTGAGCATACGATGGATACAAAAAAGGGCGTTGTTGACGGGCCGGATGTGGCGATAATTGGAGGCGGTCCAGCGGGGCTGGCCGCAGCAATCGGGGCGTGCAATGCAGGCGTGGATCCCGACCGCGTGTTCATCCTGGAGCGCGGCGAGCGCCTGGGAGGGATACTGCCGCAATGCATTCACCATGGCTTCGGACTACACAGGTTCAAGGAGGAATTGACGGGGCCGGAGTATGCCGACCGCTTCATCAGAGAGGTCGAACGCCTTGGGGTCAAGGTGCTGCTCAACACGATGGTCATCGAGTTGGGCGCCGACCGGCGCATTACGGCCGTGAATGATAGCCAGGGCCTGATCAGTTTCAGGCCCAGGGCGGTCGTTTTAGCCATGGGCTGCCGGGAGCGCACCAGGGCCCAGATTCGCATACCCGGGACCAGGCCTGCCGGCGTGTTTACGGCGGGAACCGCTCAGAGGCTGGTGAATATCGAGGGCTACCTGCCGGGCCGGCGGGCTGTTATCATTGGATCAGGCGATATCGGCCTCATCATGGCGAGGCGGCTCACCATCGAGGGTGTTGAGGTGGCGGGCGTGTTTGAGATATTACCCTATCCCGGCGGCCTCGCGCGAAATGTCGTCCAATGCCTGGAGGATTTCGGTATCCCGCTCTACCTCAGCCATACTGTGGTGGAAATCCACGGGCGGGACCGTGTGACCGGCGTGACCGTGGCCAGGGTGGATAGTAGTGGAGATGCTGTCCCGGGGAGCGAGTCGCACGTCGAATGCGATACGGTGCTTCTTTCGGTTGGATTGATCCCTGAGAATGAACTCTCCCGGATGGCCGGCGTGGAGATTGACCCTTTGACGGGCGGCCCCGTTGTAACGGAGAGCTTTGAGACAAGTGTGAGCGGGATATTCGCATGCGGCAATGTATTACACGTTAACGATCTGGTTGATAATGTGAGCGATGAAGGCGAGCGCGCCGGGCGACAGGCGGGGCTTTATGCCACAGGAACCATAGGGACGACCGCAGGGACGCCGCGCCCGCGCCCAGCGGTCCGGCCCGGGCCGGTGCCAGGCGAACTGGCGGCCAAGCACGAGGCGGCCCTTTTAGTTGCCCGCGGGCAAGGCGGCCTCTCAGGATCGAACTTCATGCGGGTTGTATGCACGATCTGTCCCGTTGGATGCATCATAGAGGTCAGGAGGGCACCTGCGGGTGAAGTGGCGACCGCTCCGGCGGGCGACGGGGGAGGCGCGTTGGAGATAAGAGGGAACAAGTGCAAGCGGGGCGCGACCTACGCGATAGAGGAATTCACGTCCCCGAAGCGAACACTAACTACGACGGTGCGAGCGAGGGTGGCTACCTGCGCCGATGTGCTCGTCCCTGTGCGCACGAGTTCCCCTATCGCCAAAGACCTTATCCTTCCGGCGGCGCGGGAGCTGGCGAGCGTCGAGGTGAGGCCGCCGGTTCGAATCGGCGATGTGATCGTCAGGGACATCCTCGGGTCGGGCGCTGATGTGATTGCAACCGCCAGTCTTCCTTGAGTCGAGTTGGTTTGACTTGTGGAGGAGTGCCTCGTAAGAGCAGGAGCAAAAGAGTTAGGAGCGCTGCGAGATGACACGTTCTGTAGATGAATTCATGGCTAAGCTGCGGGCGAACCCCGTTATCGCCGGCGTCAAGCGTCTGGAGGATGTCGATGATGCTATTCGCGCCGGGTTGGATGTCATATTCCTCCTAGCTGGCACGATATTTGACCTCCGGGAGGCCGTGGCCCGGGCTAAAGCCGGAAACAGGCTCATCTTCGGTCATGTGGACTTAATAGATGGTATAGGCAAGGACAAGGCCGGGATGAGGTTCCTTGCAGAGGAGATAGGCGTTGACGGCATCTTAACCACGCGGAACGCCCTGGTGAGGGCGGCCATGGCCGAGGGACTCATAGCCGTGCAACGATTATTCCTTCTTGATTCGGAATCTCTCAAGACAGGTATCGGTGCGGTGCAGTCGACAAACCCTCACGCTATCGAGATATTGCCTGGCCTCGTCTTGCCAGCCGTGGTTCACAGGCTCCCCGTTCCCTCGCTCCCCCCGTTTATAGGGGGTGGCCTGATCGAGACAAGGGCGGAACTGGATGCTGTGCTCGCGGCCGGCGCGCTGGGGGTGTCTACAAGTAAGAAGGACCTCTGGGCGCGGGGATAAACCTTATCCCCCGTAGTGCTGAGGTGGGTTACCGCCCTATCTCCCGGGGCGAGGTCATAAAAGCTTGACAAGCTTGGGTTTGAGCCGTATCTTGGATATAGTAGACATTTATGCGCCTCAATTACCGTCCAAGAAATCCGGTAGACTTTTTTACGCTAACTTTAGGGTGTACGCTGACTTTATGGAAGGAGGCGGGGTTACTTTTGACGTCAACATTGTTGAATGAATTCACCGCTCATGCCCTGCACGACATGCTTATTAAGGGGGAGATCAGCTCCCTGGATATAGTGCAGGCGGTTTACCGCAGGATAGATGAGGTCGAGCCAGAGATTAGAGCCTTTGTGACGTTGACGCGTGATGAGGCGCTCAGGCAGGCGATGGATGCTGACGAGAGGATCCGCAGGGGCGAGGATGTCGGACCCCTTACCGGGATCCCCGTTGCCCTCAAGGACAACCTGTGCACGCGCGGCATCCGCACGACATGCTCCTCGAAGATACTGGAAAATTTTATCCCGCCCTACAGTGCTACCGTGGTTGAGCGCCTGGAGAGGTGCGGAGCCGTTATTATAGGGAAGACAAATCTGGATGAATTTGCAATGGGATCCTCGACGGAAAACTCAGGATTTTTCACCACGCGAAATCCCTGGGACCTGTCGAGGGTTCCGGGTGGCTCAAGCGGGGGGAGCGCGGCCGCCGTAGCGGCCGACGAGACCATTGTGGCGCTGGGCTCGGACACAGGGGGCTCCATTCGCCAGCCCGCATCCTACTGCGGCGTAGTTGGCCTTAAACCCACGTATGGCACCGTATCCCGCTACGGCCTCGTGGCTTTTGCATCGTCCCTCGACCAGATCGGGCCGCTGACCAAAGATGTGAGGGACTGCGCCATTGTCATGAACGCCATCGCCGGCTACGATCCTTGCGATTCCACCTCGGTGGACAGGCAGTACCCTGATTACACGACTTTTTTGGTGCCCGAGGTTAAGGGCTTGCGTTTCGGCATCCCCAGGGAGTATTTCGGCAAGGGATTGGACGCAGACGTGAGGTCTGCTATCGATAATGCCATAAAGACCTTTGAGGAGATGGGCGCCATACCCGTCGAGGTGTCGCTCCCGCATTCGGAATATGCCCTTGCCACGTATTACCTGGTAGCGCCCGCCGAGGCGAGCTCAAACCTCGCCCGCTATGACGGCGTCAAGTATGGTTACAGGGCGCAGGGCCAGCCGGATTCGGTCACCATGACTAGGCGCACGCGTCGCGAGGGGTTTGGGGCAGAGGTAAAGCGGCGCATAATGTTGGGGACTTACGCGTTGAGCTCGGGCTATTATGATGCATACTATCTGAAGGCACTTAAGGTCCGGACGCTACTGGTGAGGGATTTTGAGGCGGCCTTCGAGAAGTGCGATTTCATCCTCTCGCCGACCTCGCCCACGGTGGCATTCAAAATCGGTGAGAAAATAGACGACCCGCTGTCCATGTACCTGACCGATATCTATACTATTACGGCTAACCTTGTGGCTGTGCCGGGCATTTCAATACCGTGTGGTTTTGGCCGTGATGAAATGCCCGTGGGCCTGCAGCTTCTCGGTAAGCATTTCGATGAGGGGACCATCATCAGGGCCGCCTACGCCTTCGAGCAGGCAACCGGGGGAGCCGGTATCCGGCCCGGGCTCAAGGGGAGACGGCCGGAGTCAAAATGCGGGGATAGAGGCAACGACGGAAACGGGGGCAGGGGGAGCGTTGGAGGTGGAACCTGTTATGAGTAGCAACCTGAGTGGGAGCAGCGACCTGATCGGGAGTGGCAACTTGAGTGGGAGTGGTAACCTGCGTAGCAGCATCAATACTAGCGCGAGAGAATCTGAGGGACATAGAGAATATGAAGAATATGAGGTGATAATCGGGCTTGAGGTCCACGCTGAGCTCCTGACCGACTCGAAGATATTCTGCGGGTGTAGCACTAAATTCGGCGCAGCTCCCAATTCCCACGTGTGCCCCATCTGCCTTGGTATGCCAGGCGTCCTCCCCGTGGTGAACAGGAAGGCTGTGGAGTTTGCCATTCGGACGGGGCTTGCCCTCAACTGTGAGATTGCTGAGTTTAGCAAGTTTGATAGAAAGAACTATTTCTATCCAGATTTACCAAAGAACTACCAGATATCCCAGTATGACCTTCCTCTGTGCAGGAACGGCTATATCGATATTCCCGCTGATACCAGTGTCCTGTCAGGCGGGCCGGACGATAGCCCTGGTGGACGCCCCGGCGAAAAGGGCAGCTGCACAGGCGCCGGAATACAGGCAGGTCGCGGCCCGGTGAGGAGGATCAGGATAAAACGCGTGCATCTTGAAGAGGAGGCGGGAAAATCCATTCATGAGGGGCAGAATATAGTCGAGTCCAGCTTTTCGCTGGAGGACTATAACCGCGCAGGCATCCCGTTGATGGAGATAGTGAGCGAACCGGATATCCGCTCCCCAAGGGAGGCATATGTATATCTCAGCACGTTGAGGGCCATCCTCCAGTATATCGGGGTATCAGACTGTAAGATGGAGGAAGGTTCGCTGCGTTGTGACGCAAACATTTCGGTGAGGCCTCGCGGCAGCACCCGTTATGGAGCACAGACCGAGCTCAAGAACCTTAACTCGTTTCGTGCCGTGGAGAAGGGGCTTGCATTTGAGGCAGCACGACAGATAGATGCCCTGAGACGGGGGGAGCGGGTCGTTCGCGAGACCCGGCACTGGGATGAGGCAAGGGGCATTACCGTCCCGATGCGGAGCAAAGAGGAAGCGCATGATTATCGCTACTTCCCTGAGCCAGATCTGGTGCCGATGGTTATTGAACGCGAGTGGGTTGAGCGGATCCGCGAGGAACTGCCTGAGCTGCCAGGCGCGCGCAAAGAGCGGCTTATGAAAGAATACGGCCTCCCCGAGTATGATGCCGGCCTCATAACGGAATCCAGGGCCATGGCTGACTTTTTCGAGGCATGTGCCAGGAATTATAGAGATCCGAAGATCGTGAGCAACTGGGTGATGGGCGAGTTGTCGCGCCTCCTGAATGAGTCTGGCAAGGACATCAGCGAGGTGCCCGTGACTCCCGGCGGCCTTGCTGATATGTTGAAGCTTATTGATGAAGGGGTTATCAGTGGGAAGATCGCCAAGGCCGTGTTTGAGGAGATGTTCAGCACGGGGAAGGCGGCGCGGGAGATCGTGAAGGAGAAGGGCCTCGTCCAGATAGCCGATGAAGGGCAGCTCCTGAACATTATAGACCAGGTTATAGCCGAAAACCCGGGGCCTGTAGCGGATGTGGCGGCAGGCAAGGATAAGGCCATCACCTTCTTGGTCGGCCAGGTCATGCGCAAGACCCAGGGGCGGGCAAATCCCCAGCTTGCGACGAGGCTGCTGCGGGAGAGGCTCCAGGAGGGCAGGTAATATAGAATGAAAAAGGCCAGGGCATGGGCTGACGCCTCATTACTTATCGTGACTTTAATATGGGGTTCGGCTTTTGTCCTGGTTAAGGATGTTGTCCAAACTGTACCGCCTATAGTACTGGTCGCGACGAGGTTTCTTGCCGCGACCGTTTTATTTGGCATCGTCATGGCGCGGCGCCTCCGGTTTATCAACCGGCGCCTCCTCGCCGCAGGCAGCCTCATAGGGGTGATCCTGTTCAGCGGGTTCATCCTGCAAACCGTCGGCATTGAATACACGTCGGCCTCAAAGGCTGCGTTCATAACGGCCCTTTCAGTCGTTATGGTCCCGCTCTTTGCAGCCCTTATACTCAAACGAAAGCCTACAACATTATCCCTCATAGGGGTTGGTCTGGCAACGCTCGGGCTCGCACTCTTGACCCTCCACCCTGGTCCGGAGGCCGGCGACCATGCCATTGCCGGGATTCCAGTAAATGTCGGGGATATCATAACCTTTATGGGGGCTATTGCATTTGCTTTGCATATTGTCTTTGTGGGTAAATATGCCCCTTTTCTGGACGTGCCTTTGCTTGTTTTCATTCAGATGGCCACTGTAACGGCGATAAGCTGGGGCGAGATAGGGATCGGGGCGGTTATGGAGGGGGTCATAGCCGGCCTGCGAGGCAACCCGGGGATGTTGGGGCCCTCAGGGATTAGCCAGCTGACCTTTGAGACCTGGGCTGCTGTATTGTTTTTGGGGGTTTTTGGCACGGCCTTAGCATTCTTTATACAAAATGCTGCCCAGAGATTTACGACCCCGACGCGCGTGGCAATTATCTTCTCCACCGAGCCCGTTTTTGCCGCGATCTTCGCCCGGGTCTTTCTTGGGGAGACGCTCGGGATGAGGGGGGTGCTCGGGTCAATCCTCATCCTGGCCGGGACCATCGTAGCAGAGATGCCAGCAAGATTTCTTGAGAGATATTAGATTTAGATGATTTAGATATTGAAATTTAGATATTGAAAATAGAGGGCCGGGGTGCTTGGAAATAATTCAGCTTATGCTATAATCTCGTGTACAAGGAAGTCGTACTTAAAGAAGCGCATTATACAAGGGTTATACAAGGGAATGATTACACAAGGGAACGCATGCACCGCGACAGTTCCAGGACGGCTGCATCGCGGATGCCACAGTTATTGTCAGCTGCTGCTATTATCGGCAGCTGCGCGTTCCTCGAATCTTACAACACTGGTGGGAGGGGCGTTTTTGAGGTGCGGTTGATAGACATAGTAAAGCAATCCCCGAGGCGTCTTGTGATTCCTTTGATGGGCTATCCCGGTGCTCGTCTTACAAACTCAACCATAAGGCAAAACGAGTTCAACAGCGACCTTCACTATAGGTCCATCTATAAACTGGTTGAGAGGTTTGATCCTGATGCCGTCTTCTTTATGATGGACTTATCCGTTGAAGCAGGGGCCCTGGGCCTCCAGGTCCGTTATCCGTTGAGCGAGTCCGCCACCGTAGAGCATCATCCAGTCAAGAGCGTTGCTGATCTCGAGCAGTACCAGGTCCTTGACCCGTTATTTGACGCGCGAGTGAAATCATATATAGAGACGATGAAGTTAATGGCAAGGAGCCTTAACATCCCCAAGGGTGGCTATGTGATCGGCCCCTTTACGCTGGCGGGCCTCTTGATGGGGGCAGTCGAGATAGCGACTGCAACGATCACCGAGCCCGACCTGGTGCTCTCCGTGGTGAACTTCGCGGAGAACATCATCATCCGCTACGCCAAGGAGCTGATCCGGGCCGGGGCGGATATTATCGCGATACTCGAGCCAACGGCCACCTTCCTCTCCCCCAAGGCGTTTGCCAGGTTCTCGGGTGCATCGGTGAGCAGGATCGTGAGGTTCCTCGATGCCATGACCATATTGCACATCTGCGGTAACACCACCCACCTGATCGAGGCCATGTGCGATACGGGGGTTCAAGGCTTGAGCCTGGATTCAGTGGTTGATTTCCCCGCAGTGGCTTCAAGGGTGAGGAGCGACGTGGTGTTGATAGGCAATATAGACCCTGTCCGGGTGATGGTGAATGAGACGCCGGATGGGGTCAAGCGGGCAGTGAATAACCTGCTTGAGGCGATGGAGCCCTATCCGAATTTCATCCTGAGCACCGGGTGCGACCTGCCGCTCGAGACCCCTCTTGAGAATATCCAGGCCTTTATGGAGGCGGGCAAGGCATGGCGGCGGCAAAGAGCGGACAGCGCAGCATAGGGAATCCTTGAGCAGCGCACGGATCTGTACGGATCTCACTGTAGAAGATGCGTTTGAGCAGTCCAGGGGATTCTTGCGCCGCGCGGGGAGCGGGACGTAGCCGCGGCGGGCTAATCACCCGCCGCGGACGAAGCCGGTGATACCTCGGCTGCGTACCTCAATATGCGAGCAAGGGTCTGCTCTCGCAGCTCTGTGATGCCATCGAAATCCATTGCCGGCGTATAGAAGGATTCCATCCGGTCGTGCTCGGTCTTTGCTTCGCCGATGAAGCGGATTGCACGGTTGAAGAGCCGCTCGAATATCTCGCGATCTTCGGCCATTATCGATAAAAACTTGCTGGTTATTGAAGGGGAGAGACACTCATTCATGTCGATTATGGTGTCCTCCGGCGCAGGGGTGTAGGTGTGCGGCTCGATTGACTTTGTCAAGGCGATCCCGAGGTCTATGATAACAACGTGCTCGACCTTCTCAGGATTGAGCGGGCAGTGGTAGAATTCCACATCGTGCCCGCGCTCGATAGCTGCGGTTGCCACCTTGTAGAGGAGTGTCGATTTACCCGTACCCGGGTCGCCCTCGATAATGTATTTCGTCTGGCAGGGGCCGACGATCGTGTCCAGGTAATTCATCAGGCCGTCCGGGGTTATGGCGCTGGCGAATAAATGCCTCGACCGGCCAACTATGAACGACGCCGGACGGGTACCGAAGATCTCCCTGATTATCTGCTCGGCCTTTTTATTTGCCTTTCCGAAATCCATCCCCTTGAGGTTGCATGCCTCCCAGTCGTCGTAAACCGCCTTGGCCGCCCTCAGGAACCGGTAGGCATGTTCAAAAAGCCTCGCTATATTCCCATTTGCTTCGAGAATCTCCTCCTTATGCTTGCGGAGCTGGGCCTCATCCCAGTAGTCGCCCAGGTGAATGATCTCGTCGACGGCACCGGGCGTACGGGGGTCGTAGATGTGAAGGGCAGTAACCAGATTTAAATCGGGCATCCCAGATTTAAATCAAAAACATCATTGGAAAGGTATTAAGGATTAAGGGTGTAGGCCTCGACCACGAAGCCTTTCAAGGTAACGGTGCAAGACCATTCGGATCAGAGTGGTCTGGCCGATACCGGCTTTCTCGGCGACGCGCTTGAATGTTTCCAGGTCTTCACGCGGCAGTCGTAGAGAGAGGTGCACCAGTTCCTTTTCCGGAGCTCTCTTCGTTTCAATTTTTACTTCTTCCAGACCCATCAGGTCCATGCTGTCGGTCTCGTCAAAGAATTTTGCAAGTTCATCGATATTATCGGTATCGGGAGGATATTTTCCGGCCATAAAGCTACCCCCTTTCGTAATATCGTCGTTCGCGGTCGGTCATGTCCCGGGCGGTTATCGGGAGCGCGACTCCCTGTCCTTCGTCTAGAAGCACCACGTATATATACCGTCCACCGCTAGTCCTACCGTAGAAATAGTAAATATAATGTTCCGGGTCCCTTTCAGACCTTGGCCCACGGCGGATAATATGTTTTTCATCATCGAATACAACCTCTTCCACCTCATCAGTGTCGATTCCATGGCGGGCTATATGTGCAATGCGATCGAGCCTCCAGTTAAGCTTTTCGATCCGCATTTGATAACCTCCTAATTGTACTACATTGTAGCACAATAATTAGGTAATGTCGATAAAGGAGTTTCGGATCACTCTAGAAATTTGATAGGAACCCGGGCACGAATAGTTATCTCTCCAGGTGTCACCACGATTTGATCCACTAGCATGCGAACAAGGTGCTTACGGCCTTCGAAGTCTAGGTTGTCCAGGGAGGCCCTTACTTCACGCAAAGCATCCCGGATATCCTGAGGAGTAGGTGCTTGGCGGATGACTGCTAGCCGAGAATTAATCTGCGATTTACGCTCCAATAATCGGTTTTCCCGGGTTTTGAGTGCCTCAAGACGCTCCTCTATCTCCGATATAGGTACAAGGCCCCGTTGAAAAATATCAACCAATCGGCTGCGTTCCTTGGTTACAGAATTTAGCTCACTTTCGATCATGACAAGCTCACTCTGATCAATTGATTCGGAGTCCTTCCGGAGTTGCTCTTCCAGGGCAGCGCAGAGCTCGTCGGGATTCTGGACCCAGAGTACAACACGGGACCACACCTGGCGTTCTAAGAAGTCACGAAGCACGTAGGGTTGCACACATTTAGGACGCCCTGGGATGCCTGGATTACGGGCGGTACAGACATAGTAGATACGATGCTTTTGCCGAATCGTCCCTCTGAAGCCGTGCATCGTGGCGCCACATATTCCGCAACGAAGGAGCCCGGATAAAAGATAGTTTTCTATAGCCCGCCCCGGCTTAAGTTGCCGCGCTCTTTCCATGCGTTCCTGCACAGCGTTCCATAGGTCTTTGCTGATTATAGCAGGGACTTGGACCGTTACCCAATGCTCTTTGGGGTAAAACTTTATCTTAACTCGTTCTTCCGGTGGGCGAAACTTATTAGCTTTGCCCCCGCGATGGTCCCATCTCTGGAGGATTAGTTCTCCTATATAAGTGCGATTATGCAATATTCTCTTGACGGTCGCCTTCTGCCATATGCTGCCCTTGGGCGATGGAATACCGAAATCATTTAACCGGGCTGCTATGGATTTAGGCCCCATGTCTTCGGTAGCACACCAGGTATATATTTGACGTACTATGGCGGCTTCCTCGGGGATAATTTCGAGGCTTGAATCCTTATACCGGTAGCCATATACTCCAGGCATATGTGTGACCTTGCCCTCCAGGGCCTTACGTCGTTTACCTCTCATAGAACGCTCACGGATTTTCTCCTTCTCATATTCGGCGATGGCGCCCCTGAGAGAGTAAAAGAGTTTCCCCTCGGGGGTGTCTTTCCAATCGAAGTTGATGAACTCAAGGCGAACTCCGGCACGTTCAATCTCCTCGGTTACTATTAGCTGGTGAGAGAGGTTACGCGCTAGGCGGTCGGGATCATAGCAAACGAAAAGGTCGATATGCCCCTGACGGATAAGGTCACGCGCCCGGGTAAGCCCAGGACGTTCAAGAATGCTGCCGGATATACCCTCATCCACGCACTCGATGATATCTGTTGCACCGAGAGACTGGGCTTTCCTTTTGCAAACATCGAGTTGGTCTATCAGGCTGTATCCATGACGAGCTTGGTCTTCTGTAGATACGCGGCAATAGACAATCGCAATCAATTTGGATTCCCTTTCCTATTACTACGATTTAATAGCCAAATTATAGCCTCATGAAGTTTCGATTCGCCAGTAGGGATTACCTTTACTATCGAAGGTTGACCCCTTGGTTTTGGGGAAGCAAGCTTGGACACTGGTTCCTCCCTCTTCTACAACTTATGCCGAAGAAGGAAGTCCTAATGCCCAAGTCCCCGCCCCGTCAGTGTTATGGGGAGGGCCATAACAGGTGAGCTTTTGAGAAGGCGGGGCGGGGAAAGGTTAGCCTGTTCTTGGAGTAGTATCGCCGTAAATATTATATTGGCTTGACTTTATACCAGGATGCTTTCTTATAAGGTAGTATCTATATGCACGCGATTCCAGATAGCATTTCAACTCTTTCCCCATTCTGAAGTTCCTGTAAGGAACTGTTGCAATGCTGACAATAGACGACTAGTTTAGGAAGCTTTTGTTCCACCACTTCTTTATAGGCCGCCTCGGAGCCTATATCTTAATGCCAGGTATCCTCAAATGCCTTGACCTTGAGCCGCAGAGGTCGTGCCGTTCTTCTCCACAAAAACGACGGTACACATGGCCTTACTGTTGATAAGGTTATCGACATATTAGAGTGTTCTTTCTTGAATGCACTCCCTGCTACCCACATTGCGCCCTGGCTAATGGGAGGTTTAGCCTGAACCTCATAATCTCCTCGTTCACGTCGAAGTAGCCCATAAGCTCCCATATCTGAGTAATGCCACATCTGAGAGTGGCCCATAGCTTGTCTCTTTTATGGAGACGCTTTCCCTTGCAGAAACATTTAGACTTCTGACAGCATAGCAGCTATCTCCTGTGCAAATTCTTCTGCCCGTTTCTCTGTGCTAGAATAATGAGAATCTATGCTTAAGATAGAGGGTTTATTAGGCAAGTCCGAAACCAAGTGATCGACTTCATGGAAAAAGGTCTTGACCTGATCCTCCTTGCTCAGGTTCTTGTTAATAAGTATATGCTTCCGCCCCCTTCGTGACACATAGATTATACCTTTATCTGTAAATCCAAGATCTTCTATCCGTAGATGCACGTCATACCGTGCCAGTACTTCATCCTGTGATAACTCGCAATCAGAAAACAGTTTAAAAAGGTGCTGGAATTTATCTGGACTCAACCATCTTCCCGCTCCTCTTCGTCTTCTATAGCCTTTATCACGCGGATGATTTTTCGTATATCCTCAGGGGCGATGTCTTTAACTTGACGAGCTAACAGCTGTAAATCCTCACGCTTCTTAAGCTGATTCCAGAATTCCAAGAGCTCAGGGTCAGCTTCTAGAGCCCCGTCGATCTTAGATGTATCGGGTAAGTGGGGGTAGTCGCTTCGACCAATTAAATAATCAACTGTAACATTGAAATACCCGGCTAAGGTATCGAGAGTGGTTACATCTGGCATACGCTTACCCGTTTCATATTGAGCGATAGTGGCTGGAGCCACACCTAGATCGCGGGCTAAATCGCGTTGGGTTATGCCACGGATATGCCTTAGTTCTTTGAGTCTTTCTCCGAGATTACTCAAGGGCACCTCCTCCTCAGAGTCTATTATATCACTAAATGTGAGCGCTGGAAGCTCGCTCACAAAAAGACAAATTTTCTTCAAAAACATATTGACAAACTAACGGAATGTGACTATATTGGAATTGTAGGGTAACACTATGAGAGCAAGAAGGTGGTAACGTGAAATATAGCCTGACAGAATTAAGAGCACGTAATAAATTGAGTCAAGCAAAATTAGCCAAGTCTCTTGGCGTAGCCCCTTCCACAATTGCCCAATATGAAACCGGCAAAAGGGTTCCGAGGCTGGCGAGGGCAAGACAGATAGCGGAGTTTTTTGGTGTTAAGATTGATGATATTATTTTTTGCCCCTGTGCTCACATAGGGGGAGCAGAATCTTTATCTGCAGCTCACGACTGGATGGGGACTGAGCATCACTACTCATAGGTTATCCCAAATGGATCTATTGATAAACAATTCATCACACGAAGGGAGGGATAAGATGATGCGATACCGCAAGACCGAGATGGCGAGGGCGATAGACCTTCGTGAAAGGCGCAAACAAGCAGGTATTTCGACCGAGGAGATGGCAGACATCCTGGGTTGTGCCGACTCTAAGCACGTGTCAGCCATCGAGATCGGAAAATGCGCCATTACCATTACGAAGGCCGCAAGAGCCGCATACCGGCTCCAGGCTATTACCGTGGAAATCGAGGGTGTTGGCCGTGTGGCGGTGGTCCCCGTCAAGGAAAAAGCCAAGCCCATCGTGACAGACCTCCGGCCCGGGGAGGCCGCCTGGATAGCTCTCGAGGAGTATAAAGAGGCAGTTGAAAGCCTGGAACAATTACAAAGGACACTAATAGCTCACGATCGTGATCGGCTCATCAAATTATATGAGCAGATCGTGTGTGATCCACAACATGCTGCAGCCCTACTGGCAACGAGCATCGACAAAATCGACCCGACAGTTGGGGTCGAATCGCGTTTGAACCATGCGCGGAAACTTGCGGCTAAGGGTATTGACATAGACACGGTTGCGGCATGAGGGGAGCGAGATAAACGTGGACGTAAATAATGTCAAAGTCATAGTCAAATCAGTTGCGAATGATCCCTCAGCACTGCGTCGAGCCCAAATATGGCTGTTGAAGCGAATTTGGGAAAGGAAGGGGGGAGAGCAGAGTGGAAGCGGTGAGCATATCGCTAAGACTTCGGAGGCGCGGGATATCGAGCCCACGGTCACAGCGGTTCTACGTTGATCTGAAGTGCTTTGGGCGGTGGCAAAAGGCGGTCGGCTACGCAGGCCCGGTCTGGGAGTTTCGGCGGGTGCTCAGACTGGCAACTGGCGACACAAGACCGCTGCGGGTGGTAGGTCCTGATGAAGCGGCGTAAATGGGAAAGGGCTGAGGCAAACGCCATTACCTCAGCCCCTAAAGGAAATCAGCAGAACGAGATCTTCACTTTTAATCTATCACGTCAGGCTGAAAGGGTCAAGAGGGGGTGAATGACGTGACGGAAGATTTGTTCGAAATCATCCAGGATAACCTCAACGAAAAGGATCCTTTCGAAAGGCTCCAATACCTGATCGATATCAGAAACTATCTCCGTAACGGCGGAGGCAAGAAGCTCGCTGAGCGAATCACCGACTACATCGAAGATCACGCCCTCGAAGAAGGCCTCTGCCCGTCATGTGGAGCGGAACTCGAAATCGAGACATGGCATGAGCCACGGCCGTACGGCTCCACGGTGGCCTATGAGGAACTGGCAGAGGCCCACTGCCCGAATGGGTGCATGTAGCAACGACTCCCGGGGAGGAATAGCAGTGGCTGTTGAGCAGGCGGTGGCCATCACACAGGGGTTAATAGAGCGCAAGATGCAGGAAGTCCTTCAGAGCGATTTCGATCCCAGGGAGTTCCGGCTTTCGGAATCCGGGGCCTGCCCGCGAAAGCGGGTGGCCCGGGTTCTTGGGTATCCTGCGGAGGAGCCCGACGAAGAAGACGCAGCATACTTCGAGCGCGGGAACATTGTGGAGGCTTGGGTTGTGAGTTTGTATCGTGAGGCGTTCCCACGCAGGTGCCGGACGCAGGTGGAGGTCAGGACTCCTACGGGAGAAGTCGGACATATAGACCTGTGGTTTCCGGCCGAAAAACGGATAGTGGAAGTAAAGAGTGTCAGCATCGGCGCGCGGGAGCTTCCCAGGCCGGAGCATGTCGCCCAGGTGCAGGCGTACTTGCATTTCTTCAGAAACAGCAGGGGAGAGCGAAAGGCTGAAAATGCTGAGATAGTCTACATAAAATGGGGAGCCGGGTTGCAGTCGGAAGTCTTCCCGATCATGTACGATCCCGTGCAGGGTGAGAAAATAGAGCAGGAACTCAGAAGGCTGCACGAATACCGTGACCGTGGCGAACTTCCGCCACTGCCCCGTGATGCAAAGCCGGAGGCGTACCCTTGCTCCTGGCGTAACAGAGCAGGTCAAGTGAAATGCCCGTACTGGTCGATGTGCTGGACCGATGCCAAGAACCTTCCGCCTTTAGATGGTGAGGCGATGGCTGACAAGGTCACAAGGTATGCTGAGATATGCGAAAAGCTTCGCGCAGCCAAGGCCGTTGTAGATGACCTGGAGGGCGCGAAGAGGCTCCTTGAGCAGTATTTCTCACCCGTGATGGACGCATCCGGAGCCGACGCGCTCCGGGCATCGGGCTATCTCTTGAAACGCACGAAGATAGCCGGGCATATCTCATACGACGTCAAGGCTGCGATCGCAGCCGGTGTCGTTAGCGAGCAGGCCCTGGAGCCGTTCAAGAAAGAGTCCGCAGGCTCATTCCGGTGGAGCCTTAGAAAGGAGAAGTAGCGATGCCTATCAAGGGACTGAGCGAAGTCAGGAGACTACCACGCATAGGAAAGGTCCGGCTTGGGATCAAAGAGACAAGCCAAAAATCAGGCAACGAATTCCCAAGGCCGGTGGATTACTTCGTTGTGAACGCTGATCAGACAACATCCGAAGCTGCCGCTGAGGCGTTCCACAGGGTCTATGGCGATAAGCCCCGGGAGCTTGACATCATGTTCCCGGTTGAGGACCGTGACAAATTCTTTGCGCAGTTCTACCGCAGATACGGAAGTGGGACAGGCCTCCTCTGCAAAGGTGACGGTGAGACTGCGATGGAACTCAACAGGGAGACCGGGGAAATCCAAGAAATAGAGTGCAATCCGACGGAATGCGAGTGGGTCCAGAAGGGTCATTGCAGGCCCGTCGGCACCTTGCAGTTCCTGCTGTACAAAGTCCCAGGGCTTGGGGTGTGGCAGATAGACACCTCGAGCTATAACTCCATCATCAACCTCAATTCTGCCATCGATTTCGTTCGCGCGCTCACCGGTGGCCGTATCGCCATGATCCCCCTCAAGCTTGTGATCCGGCCCAAAGAGGTCCAGGTGGAGGGCAAGAAGAAGACCGTGTACGTCCTTGACCTTGCCCAGGAAGGGATCAGGCTCCAGGACATCCTGACCGCCTCGAAGGCGCCGCTTTCTCAATTTTTGATCCCGGGTGCGGACTTCAATGAGGTGCCTGACGACCTGTATCCGGCAAGTTTGATCGATTCGGAGCCGGAGGGCGTAACGCCAAAGCCGGTAGACGAGTGTGAGACTTCAGACCACCCGGCCAAGATTGAGCCCAAGAGCAAGCCGGAAGTCAAGCCCAAGGCTTCCGCTAGGACAACAAACGGCAGGGCCAAGGCTGGCGGTGACTGGGAGGAACAACCGATCTCCAAAGGCCAACGAAATTACATCCTCAAACTCGCCGGGCAATTCTATGGGGACATCCCTGAAAAAGAGAAGATTCAAAAGCTCCTCGAGGAATGGGAGTTCGACCTTGATACCGCCACATACAAAGAGGCTGTGGAGCAAATCAACATCATGCAGAACAGCATCAACGCCGACAAAACCAGACAAGAAGCCGCCCAGTAATCCGGAAAAGAGGAGTCGCGCATGTCCAAGTCTCTCATTTGACCTGTGTGAGATGTTGAAGGTAGGCTAGACCTGTGGGTCCCGGACCTTAGAATATATGCACGGCATGAAACGCAGCTAGTGGTGGAATTGGCGAATCGGGCGCATTGAGGGAGATTAGCGATGAACTACTTCGAAGAGTTGAACCTGTTTTGGCGATCAGGAATAACCAACTACCTCACTCCCAGTGCCAGTTTGCTATACCTGGCCATTTTGGATATAGCGAACGAGCGCTACTGGCCCGAGGTAGTGGTAATTCCATCGACGCTATTACAAGGTCGAACCGGGATTGAAGACCCTCAGACCTTCTGGAAAGCGAGAAATAGACTCAAACAAGCAGGGCTTATTGAGTTTATTTCACGTCAAGGAAGCAGCAGGTGTGGCTATAAAGTGCTTGGGACACAAAACGGGCTCCTCCAGATGGCCAAAAGTACTATAAAAAATCCATGTGGTTTAGATAGTAGTCAGGATAGTTTTGAAGGTGATTTTGGAGATAGTTTTGAGGATGGTTTTCAAGATAGTACTGGAGGAGAAACTCAAGTAGAAACTCAAGGTGAAACTGGAGGAGAAACTCAAGTCTTCAATCCCTTGAGCGCCAACGATCTCAGGCCTCCTAAAACAAAACGAAACAAAACAAATAATAGTACTTCTTTACTTCGTAAAGAAGACGCTTCGCGTGATTCGCCACCTACAAACAAGGACTTGATTATAGAGCTCGTGCAGAGGTACCGGGAGATCCCTGGAGTTACCCCTAGAAAAGGCGATTACGCCTTCATGGGGCGCATGTATAACAAGCACGGCTATGATGAAGTCGTCATCGCCTTGGACTCTCTGCGCTCAATCATGCAGAGGCAGCATGTGGAGGACCCCATGGTCTATCTCAACAGCATCCTGCAGCGCCGGCAAAAGGGCAGAATAGAGCTCCCTGAAGCGAGCGAGATATTCGGAGGGGACGCGTGATGAAGTATCCCGACTACAAGTGGATCGACGTGGCTGTAGGAGGCCCCCACAAGCGCAACAACGTGGTGGACGGCACCAAGTGGAAAGTGCCGGCCAATATACCCGATTGCTTCAAGACGGTATACCGATACCCTGATGCGTTCCTAGAGCATTTCAGGAAGACCGGCAGTGTGTCGGGCTACAACGGGCCGGTTTACGCGGATTACTTCCCGATAGATATCGACGATACCTCGCTCGAGGCGGCCCTGGATAAGGCCCGGAATGTCTTGAACCAGCTTCTCGTGAATTACGAGGTCAACCTGGAGGAGCTGTGGATCTTCTTCTCCGGGAAGAAGGGGTTTCACATACTCATCCCTGCGGACATGTTTGGATTCGAGCCCTCACCTCTGCTGCCCCGGGTGTTCAAGGCTATGGCGTCCAGGATAGTCCAGGGCGTCCAGATCGATCCGACGATCTATGATACCGTGCGCTTGTTCCGCCTTGCAAACACAAAGCATGGGGAATCGGGGCTGTACAAAGTGCCGCTTGAGGCTCGTGAAATCCTGCACCTTGGCGTTGAGGAAATAAGGGAGCTTGCCAAGGCCCCCCGTAAACTCGAGAGTACCAGCGAGAGGTCGGAGAACCCATCCTTGGCTGCGCTCTACCGAGAATGCCTTGCCCTGGTCAACAGCCCCCAACAGCCAGCTGTGGAGGAGAAGAGAGAGCGCATCCTCCCCAAGGATGCGAAGCTGTGTTATTACTCGATCCTCGAAGGCGTTCATGAAGGCGAGAGGGACAACGCGGCCTTGCGCCTTGCAGTGCACTTCAAGAAGCAGGGGTTCCCGGGCAACGTTGTCCTGGGGCTGCTTCAGGGCTGGAATCGTCATAACAGCCCTCCCCTGGAAGAATCGGAGTTGGAGAAGGCTGTAAATCAGGCGTTCAGCCATGAGTATGACTTCGGCTGCAATGACGAAACCCTAAAGGCCCACTGCAGCGAGAAGTGCTATCTGAAGCGCAGGAAGGATCTCGAGAGCCGTATCACGGCCCAGAAAATATATTCAATGCAAGAGGCTCGAGACAAGTACCATGAATACGTCAAAGAGCTCGGGCTCCGCAAGATTTACCTCGGATACCACTACCTCGACAAGGCCATGCGGGGCATAGCGCCGGGTGAAGTGTGCGAGATCATGGCGAGGGCTGGAGTCGGTAAGACTGCGTTCTTGCTCAACATTATCCGGCATGTGGCGCTTGACCAAAAGGTGCCGGTACTCTTCTTCTCCTTGGAGCAGCCGGTGGTGCAGATCTTTGAGAGGGCCATGCAGATATCGACGGGGTGCGAAGGCGCGGAGCTCGAGAAGAGGGTCAGGAAACAGGATCCCGAGATGTCCGACCTGTACGAGCTCACCCTTCAGAACTACAAGGACGTGTACGTGGTTGATGAGGACTTCCTCACTTACGAAGAGCTCCGGGACTTTATCATCCTCGCGGAGCGGGAGAAGATACAGCGCAAGGTCAGGCTCGTGTGCGTGGATTATCTCGGCCGTATGTCCGGCGAGTATGGGACGGCCTACGAAGTCACCTCTGCATTGGCTAAGCTGTTGAAGCGCCTGGCGAAGGAGCTCGATGTCGCCCTGATCTATTTGCACCAGACGAGCAGAGCTGGGCGCACAGGGGCTGAGCCTGTAACGCTGGATATGGCAAGGGACTCCGGGGTGGTCGAGGAGGCCTGCGATTTTGTTCTAGGTTTATGGCGGCCGGATATTGAAAAGCAGGAGGCTCACAAGAGCCCGGAAGAAGAGCTGAAGGTCGCGCTCTTGAAGAATCGCAAGGGGCCGCTGTGTCAAGTAAGCCTCAAATTCAAGAAGAGCTACCTGACTATTACTCAGTGGGAGGCGGTATAGTGGCGGTCGATAAGTTCATCCGGGTTTACAGGGGACAGCCTCCGATAGCCAGGGTTAAGGTCGAGCCTCCCGAGGAGTACAGAGAAGAGGACGAGGCTGAATTCAGATTCAGAGTGGCTAACGTCCTCCGCTCATACGACCATGAGGTCTACTTTCATGACCCGGGATTCGGGCCTCAGTTCCATATGCACAAGGCTAAAGGTTATGTTGATCTGTATATCAAGACTTCGCCCGAATGGGTTCATCACGATAAGTTCCCGGTCATCGGGGTGGAGACAAAGCTGTCGAAGAGCCTGGGGTGGCTGATCGATGCGTTCTATCAGGTGGATAAATACCGCAAGGATTTACGAAATGCGCTGTATGAGATCGACGGTGAACTCGTTCCCGTTCCGACGATTTTCCTTGTCTGCACAAGCGACAGCTTCTATGAGGGACAAGTCTACAGGTGGCCTCACCCGAAATTCACCCCGGAACAGTTGGGTCCGGCCTGGGAAGTGATAACTGACATGTATGACCGCTTTCTCTACAAATCAGGGGCTGCGTTAATGCGGAGAAACGTATTTTACACCAACATGTTTGGGAATCACGGAGCTGTGACCAGGTATGAGCTATGGTGAGGGGGCGTGAGTATGGACCGGGATGAGCTCTTGGAGCGAATCAAGAAGGGGCTGCTCGACTGCGGGGTCTACCACGATGATCTTGAGTGGATGGCAGAGCGCATAGCGCGAAGGATACTGGATGAGGATGGAGGACGGACCGACAGCGCCTTCGGGAGGCCTGGGGATAGAAGGCCTTGCGAGAACAATTGGCATAAGCCGGATAAGTGGGTGATGACTCCGGATGAAAGCCAAGATAGTGTTGCCGGGGCGGCCGATAACGAAGAAAAACAACCAGAAGATAATCAATAACCGGCATACCGCTAGGCCACAGATAATCCAGTCGGACCGGTATCGGGCATATGAGGAAGATTGCCTCAAACACCTGCTTACATATCGCGGGCCACGGTTTACAGGACCAATCAAGCTGACGGCGCGGTATTGGATGCCGAACAAAAGAAGCTGGCCGGACCTGGTGGGCCTTATCCAGGCTACCCAGGACATCTTGCAGAAGGCCAAAATTATCAGCGATGACAAGTATGTCGTGTCCTTGGATGGATCGCACATAGCAGGCATAGATAACGGGAATCCCAGGACCGAGATTGAAATAGAGGATGTGTCCTACAGCTGTCGGGAGAACCTGGAGTCGTCTATATCAATGCAAAAACGAAACAGGAAACGATGTTTGGTCTGGAGGAGGCATGGTAACTGTGAGGATCGGCATATGCGGCGCGGAGTCGACGGGGAAATCGACATTGGCCCGGGCTCTATCAACACGGTTGGGTCTTGAGCTGATATCGGAGCAGGCCCGGTATGTGGCTAAGGAGCTGGGGATCACTGACCTGAATGAGGGATACCCAAGAGAGCTTTTGGAGGAGTTCCAATGGCGGTGTCTTGAGGCTCAAATAGGCGTAGAGTCCCGGCATGAAGATTTCATCAGCGATAGGACGGTCATAGATAACCTCTCGTACTGGCTTGTGGATCACGGCACGGCAAGGTATACGGACACCATAAATTACTGGGAGCGGGTGAGGAATTATCTCAGCCGGCGTCCGTATGACCTGATCATCTATGCCCGTCCGGACGGGGTCCCCTTCGAGGTCGATGGGTTCAGGCATAACGACCCTGATCACAGGGGAGCCATAGATTGCATGCTGCAGGCCCTGCTTGCCTGGGCTCAACAGGTCAGTCCTTCGATCTACGTGATGAAGGTGCATGGGTGCACGCCCAAGCGAATTGAGCAGGTGAGTGAAGTGGTGGAATATTTGATGGATAGCAGTAAGCTCACGGCTACAGTATAATTTGGATTGGGGGTGCCTGGATGGACAAGAAGGAGCAAAAGGCACAAAAGATAGAACTGTCGAAACAGGAAGTTATTAGGAGGATTTTGAAGGCACTTGACGAAATTACCAATGGAGAAATTACCATCAAGGTCCAAGGCGGGAAGCCTATCTGGGTGGACAAGTTTGAGAGGGAGCGGGTGGGGTGATGATGAATGCGGCTAACTGGGTACCTATACTAATCTCTTCTTTTGCATTAGCTTTATCCATATATGAGATATGGAATCAGTACGCAAAGCCTGCTCGATTGCGGTGGGAACGACCGCTTATGTATTCATTAGGCGAGATAGGTTCGCAAGATGGCTCTGCTCGTGAGGCTATGGTAGTCCCACTTACCATTTACAATGCAGGTGCATGTTTGGGGACAGTAAATGATGTGGGGTTACGTGTTGCTAGAAAAGGAGACGTCCCTGGGGAAGCATATTTCCAGGCGAGTATGATTGGGCAGAACCCAAGCCATTTGCGGGTCTGTGACGTTGAACGTAATTCTACTCCGATGAGGCCCATATTAATCCAGGGGCATCAGGCTGAATTAGCTGTAGTACTTTTCGAGAGAAGATCTAGAAAACCGCTTTCTTGGTGTTCAGGCGAATATCTGGTGGAGATATATTCCTTGAATTCTAGTGGTGGTTGGTGTTGTCAGACATCGTTTGAGTTCACGCTCAAAGGGCAGGAGGGGTCTCATACAGCTAATATTCCTCGTTGGACGAAAGAAGCCATCTTAAATCGCGATGCATTTTGCGACTCAGCCCCAACTTCGACACCTACAGGGTAACGCCGCAGCTAGACGGCATATTGATTTTTCATTTTGCCACTATGACTTCGGACGCTCTGATGCGTTCGGGTGCCGGTACCCCTAGCGCGTTCAAGATGGCTCGTTGCCGGTCGGTAAGGGTGGTGGTTGTGATCCAGCGCCCCTGACCGATGGCAAGCTCGCAAACTCGAATCTGGCTAAGTTCCTCTATGGCCGTCTGTGCAGTGATGCCCAGGTCCGCTTTCTCAAACGCTACGTCAATGACACGCTCAAGAAGGTATGCCAGGACGCACAGGCTCAAGTGCGCCAGCACACGCTCGTCTTTCCAGTGGTAGATCGGCCTTGCCTCCAGGGGATTCTTGATGGTACGAAACGCATCCTCTACTTTCCATAGCCCCTTGTAAGACAGCGCAAGCTCCGCAGGCGGAAGGGCGGTGTTCGTCGTAAGCACCCACTTGCCGTCATAGCAGGCGTCTTCGCGAATCCGCGACTCGTTAAGCTCCACCTTCGGAAGCTGAGCCCTGAGGTATGCCACCATCGCCTCGCGCTCTTCTCTATCACGAAGCTCTTCCTCGGGGTTGTAGCATACCACATACCGCTCGTCCCCTCCCATGTGAACCTCTTTTACCTGAAGGTTACGATCCACCACATGATAACGGCCGGGCCGTGACAGGACCTCTCTCGTGGTAAGGTGGCGCATCCGTATCCCCGCGATGTACCCGATACCAGCACTACGTAACGCGGCAAGGTTTGCCTCGCTCACCATCCCCCGGTCCACCACCACGATGATCTCGCCAACCGGAAGCCTCGAGCAAAGCTCATCCATAGCTTGCCTGAAGACCCTGATATCACTCGTGTTACCGGGGAGGACCACGTGAAACAGGGGGTACCCCTCCGGCGTCACGAACAGCCCCAGGACTACCTGGGGACGGTCAGATCGCTTGTCTCGCGAGTACCCAAACCGAGCAAGGCCCGAAGGCCCGTCACCTTCGAAGTACACGCTCGTCGTGTCAAAGAGCACAAGCCGGAGGTCACTTACAAGGCGTGCGGTCACCCGCTCAAGAAGCCCAACCTGCACATCTTTTAGCACTTCATACACAAAGTCCAAGGTGCGATAGAGTTGATGAAGTTGTAGCGCCTCAAGGTCCGGTGCATAAACCCTGTCGAGCCACCGGATGGTGGCCCGTTCAGAACAGGGGTCCACTATCCTGCTGAAGACGATGGCGCGAACACCGGCCTCTACATCGAATCCCAGACGACGCCTGGCGGCAAGGTCGCGGAACAGTACGTCCAAGCCCAGGCGAGACCAGAGGTGAGAGAGCACGTAAACCGTCCCGTATTCTTTTGCTCCGAGGATCTCCACATCCTCGGCCCTTGCCACCTGTGCCCGGCCGTAAGGGGCAAGCGACGCTATGAGCCGGTCTACCTTCTGAGGGTCAAGGAGATCCTCCCGGCCGAGGTTTGCCACTACCCGATGCGTGGGCCGGCCGTCGCGCCAGACGCTCTCCACGAGCTGGATATAGGTGTAGGTTTTGTCTCCAGACTTAGCTTTTGTCCTCTTGATGAACATCCTGCCACTATCATAGCGAACCACATGACAGTTGTCAAGTTGATGTGCCCATTATATTTGCCACTATGTCG
>DUMQ01000087.1 GCA_012839815.1 Bacillota bacterium
AGGTGGCAACCTGCTTACCACCTTACCACCTCGCTCACCACCTCGCCCGCAAGATTTGATCACGAGCATGATTCGATCATGAGCATGAGCATAACTCGAGCATAACTCAAGCACGACTCGAGCATAAGCATCACTCGATCATGACCCGCATAACCCGAATCATGACCCGCCCGCATGACCTGATGGTGAGTTTCTAGCCAGGGCGGGTCACTCGCCTGACCCCGGGCAGAGGCGGTCACAGTTTCCCCGGCCACATTACCTACGTCTGGCTTGGTTGAGATGGATCTCGTCGCTCACAACGGTGGAAATGCCTGTGGAGATTTTGCTCAAACCCTCGCCGTGGTGGATGTAGCGACCAGATGGACGGAGACCCGAGCCCTGAAAAACAAAGCGTAAAGGTAGGTTTTTGAGGCCTTTAAGCACATCATCGCCAAGCTTCTCTTCCCCATTGAGGGGATCGACGAGGGACATCCATAAGAGGGCGATCCGCAGGCGAGCGAAACGCTATCCACGTCCTGCGTATGAGCTGGCTTAGAGCCGCGCGGTCACAACACCAGTTGCTCAGCAGGAGTGCGCGCCTCTCCGCCGCCCGCTCGAGGCTCCTGCCGAAAATGCTACGCCATTCATCATCATAAGCCTGCAAGGCTTCCATATCATCATCCCTGATCGCCCGGGCCGCCGCCCTCCCCGCCGCCTCGCCGCCTATCACTGCGTGGAGGATGCCTGCGCCCGTCAGGGGGTGAGTATGTCCGGCAGCATCGCCGGCGAGGAGCACACGCCCGGATGTCGCCGCGAGAGGCCCGCCGACCGGGATAAGTCCCCCCGTATAGCCAAGGACTCTGCCCCTGCCGACTTTGAGTTTATCCAGGAAACCCTCCAGGACTTCCCGCGCTTCTAACAGACTATTCCCCGGCCCCGGCACGCCTGTGAGCTGCACCCCGACTCCCACGTTCGCCGTGTCTCCCTTCGGGAAGACCCAGCCATATCCCCCGAAATATTCGGGGTCAAAATAGACCCGGGTAGCCTCGAGGGGCCGGTCAAGCAGAACCTCACACTGCGCCCCCGCGACAAATTCGGTGTTCTCCCGGCCAACGGCCTTCCCTACTGTTGAGATAGGCCCATCCGCCCCTATAACCACTTTGGCGGCGACCTCGAACCTCTCCCTCCCGCCGGGGCCTCTCGATTCAATCACAACCCCCCGGTCACTTAAACCCGTTACCCTCGCCCCCAGGAGAAGCTCAGCCCCTGCCTTGAGCGCCGAAGCTACAAGGCTTTTATCAAAAAGCGACCTGTGCAGGACATAACCTGGAAAACGATTCCTGACAACCTCGCCCGTGGGGAGAAACGTCTCCATCTCGTCCACGCGCTGCGCTATGTGGCCCGCCTCCAGGGGGACATAATAGGTGATAAACATGGGAACGTATTCCGCGCACTGGACAGGCATACCCACCCGGGGCTTTCGCTCCGCCATAAGCACCCTGGCTCCATCCAGCGCCAACCTCCTGGCGGCGCACGCGCCCGCGGGTCCCGCCCCGACCACCAGGGCGTCGTATTCACGAACAATCCCCACAGCCATAATTCTTCATTGCCTCCAAGACCTTTCTAATAAGGTCGAGCTTCAATTCTGTCTGATTTTCAAAGCGCCCGTGATGGGCCTCCTTCTCCTTGCCAAGGTCGTAACAGGTGGAGCTCTCCACATCAACAAGGATACCCTTAAGCCCGATCCGCTCAAAATCATCGCGGTGCTTCACAAAAAATGCCTCGCAGCAGCTCCCGACGAACGCAGATATCCCCCGCGACTTCAGGCCCTCGAGGGTTGACTCCAGCATCTCGTAGTTTTGAATGCTGACGGGCGCCAGGGCGAACTCCCGGGCCATGTCATATGCACCCCCGATACTGCACTGGCCGCACGAGACGCAACCCTCGCGGTACCGGTATGAACACCCCGGCCTCTTTGCACAGTAAGGGAGCAGGAGGGCAACAGGACCGGCGCGGGAGGCATCGTTCAGGTCCCTGAGGATATCCTCAAACGACCCCTTGACCGTGAAAATCGAGTTGACATCGCCCTCGGGGATGCCGAACCTGGTGAGCTCGACCTTCTCGAGCGCGTCCAGGATGGCGCCGGATATCTCAGAGTGGGGCACTCCCGGGATCTTCACCCCCTTCTCCGCAAAGAACGCCTCAACCAGGCTCGTTATGGTGGCTGGCTCCGCCCTTACGTTTTTCAAACGAGCCTCAAGGTCGTATATGGCGCGCTTGGGGTGGGCAAAGAAATCGCCCGTGATGAACACGGATTTCAGCCGAGAGGCCCTTGAAGTGCTTCTGTCCAGCACCAGTGAAACGCGCACGAGGCCGCCAGGGGCCTTTCTCACGGACCGGAGCTCAAAACTGGACCGGGGCTTTTGCCTTACTCTCCTGATCCACTCGTCCGAGCGGAAATACTGGAGCCGTTTCTCGAAAAGCTCTTCCTCTGCAGGCGTCAGGCCGCCTGGCGAAAGTCTCATGCCGAGCGCATCCTCGAAACCCTTACACAGCGCGGCCTTTATCTCAGCGGGCGATGGAGCATAACCGAGTTCCCATCTGAGGCAGGTGACCCTCTCCTTGACGGATTGAATCTCCTTGCGCTTGAGCTTTTCGGTGGGAATCCTGAGCGCCCTCAGCATACTATCGACGTCGAAGTCCACGAGGAGCGTGCCCTGGAACAGGAACGCCCCGTCGAGCTCGGTCCCGCCGGTGCCCGATATCTTGCGCCCGTTCACTTCGATATCGTTGCGCGGCCGGAAGCAGGCCTCCACCCCGAGAGCGCGCAGGCCCGATACCACAGCCATGCAGAGCTTCTCATAGAGTTCCTCGATGCCGGGCGGGATGCCGGGGTACGACTTCGCGGCGATTACCTCCCAGCCGATCTGGGTCGCATCCCAAAAGAGGGCCCCGCCCCCCGTGATGCGCCGGTTGATTTCCACGCCGTGCTCCTGGCACCAGTCCACCCTTATCTCCTGCTCAACGTCCTGGTGATAGCCTACCAGAGCGCATGGAGGATGAAACTGGAGGAAGCGGATGGTATCAGGCGAGAGATCCTTGCTCCTCGCCGCCAGTATGACCTCGTCCAGCGCCATGTTTTCGGCGGCGGGACGGGCTCCTGTATCAAGAAGTCGCCAGTTGCGGCTCAACTTACCCCCGCCCTTCCCCTGGCCCCGGCCCTTCGCGGCGGCCGCAGCGCCAGCCTCTCCGCAAGTCCCGGCCTCCGCAATTCCCGGCCAGGGCTGTCTGAGACTGACTCACTAGCCCTTGAACGGTAGCTTGGTAGCTTGGCACGCTAACTTTTAGCCCGCCAACTACGGTATAATTGCCGCGCTAACTTATGGTATAATTGCGGTATAATTAGATTATATCCAGGGCAACATGCACATTCAAGGGAGCTAGAGAATCGAGAATCCCGGGGTTACTGCAATCTATTCCAGAATGCTCCCTGGGCGAGACCAGGGCAAGGATAGACTAGGGTAGGAACAGGGCTGGACTAGGGTAAGAATAAATCTTAAGGGTTAAGGAGTTGCTATAGTTGACTACGGGTCAAATTGAAATAAATGTCCAGGCAAGCGACGACCAAACGGACGCGCAAACGAGAGTGCAAACAAGCGCGCAAACGGGTGCGCGAGCGGGTGCAAACGTGGCTCAAGCGGGCGGCGTTCAGGCGGGCGGTCAGGAAGCCCGGCCATCGCTGGTCGAAACCGGGCCGGTCGAGACCGGGGCGCCGGTCCGGTATAGAGGCCTGACGCTCGATGACTTCCAGCGTGAGGCAATAGCCCACCTCGTAAACGGCAGGTCCGTTCTGGTATCTGCCCCGACTGGATCTGGCAAGACGCTGGTGGCGGACTACCTTATCGAGCAGGTGATCCGGCTTGGTAACCGGGCCATTTATACGGCGCCCATCAAAGCATTGAGCAATCAGAAGTATAAGGACTTCAAAGCCCGGTACGGGCCGGATAACGTAGGCATCGTAACCGGCGATGTCGTCATCAATGACGCGGCTCCCGTCCTCGTCATGACCACGGAGATACTGCGCAACATACTTCACGCCGATCCCGGCCGCCTCGCGGGGGTTTCGCACGTCGTCTTCGATGAAATCCACTACATCGGCGATGAGGAACGAGGCAGCGTGTGGGAGGAGGCCATAATCTTCCTTCCCCGCCACATAAAGATCCTGGGGCTGAGTGCGACCATCCCCAACGCCCCCGAGCTCGCGGACTGGATGAGCGAGGTCCGGCAGGAGGAGGTCAGGGTCGTCAGGCATAGCGAGCGCCCCGTCCCGCTCGCCCACTACCTCTTCGAGAAGGGGGTTGGGGCCGGGAGCCTTCAAGATATGGTCAGGGCATACAAGAGGCGCCGCAAAAACACCCGGGCGGACCAGCTCCCATCTACATCGCACATCGATCTCGTAAAGTACCTCAATCCTGACCTGCTCCCCTGCCTCTATTTCCTCTTCAGCAGGCAGCAGTGCGAAATTAAAGCGAGGGAGCTCGCCCAGGTCTGTTCGTTTCTGACGAACGACGAGAGGCGCGAGGTAAAGAGCTTTTTTGATGAAAAAATGGAGGGATCATCCGCAAAGGAACTCCCGACCTCAAAGGCACTCCGCCGCGTCCTTGTGAATGGGATAGGGTTTCACCATGCCGGGCTGCTCCCCATTCTCAAGGAAATCGTGGAGGAGCTGTTTGCAAGGCGCAGGATTTCGGTACTCTACTGCACCGAGACGTTCGCGGTGGGGGTGAACCTGCCGGTCAGGTCCGTATGCTTCGATTCCCCGGATAAATTTGATGGATTCGGCTACCGCCCCATGACAAACCAGGAGTATTTCCAGATGGCGGGGAGAGCCGGGCGGAGGGGCATAGACCGGCAGGGGCACGTGTTTACCCTCGTCGACCTGAACCACTTCTCAAGAGAACAGTTCCCCGTGCACGAGGAGAAGAAACTCGAGAGGCTCTCAAGCCAGTTCAGGCTCTCATACAATACCATATTGAACCTCGTCGCCAGGTATACGCGGGACGAGATCGAGACCCTCCTGGACGAGAGCTTCGCAGCATATCAGCGGAGACGCAGGGCAGATAACCTCAGGGCGGAAATAGAGGCTACCCGCGCGAAACGCGATGAGTTGGCCGCAGCCAGGCATGGTCACGCGCCCCGGTCACAGCGCGATGCCAGGCGGCTCCGGCGCCTCGATGGCAAACTCAGGCACCTCGAGTCCCAGCTCTTGAGCATGCCTGAGTCCAGTGAGCTCATGGCCGAATTTGAGGCAAAGGTCCGGCTCATGAAGAGGCTCGGCTATATCGTCGCCGCCGGGGCGCCCGGAACTGGCGCGCCCGGAACTGGCGCCGGCGCGTTCGCAATGCTGACCGAGAAAGGAGTCATGGCATCGCGCATCAATGTCCAGGAACTCCTGGTGGCGGAGCTCATCTCAGAAGGTTTCTTTCACAAGCTCGACGAGGATCAGGTGAACGCCCTGGCGGTTGCAGTGGACTACCAGCCGAGAAGGGAGGGGGCCAGGGTGGTGAACGCTCCTTTTGACCTCGACCAGGTGCAGGCGGTCATCCGGGGAATCCAGCGAGCCGAATACCGCGAGCTCGGCTTCTCCACGGTAGTATTCAACCCGGCCATCTCGAATCTCGCCTACTTGTGGAGCCGCGGCGCTGACTTTGGCGACCTGATGGAGGTGGCCCGCTCCGGCCCGGTCGACCTGGATGAGGGCGACGTGGTCTCGTCCTTCCGGCGGGGGATAGACCTGCTCCGCCAGGTTAAGCTCGCCTGCGCGGGAGATCCCGACCTAATCCACAAAATAAACCGCTGTATGGATAAGATGGACAGGGATGTAGTCAGGGTGGATTTGTAGGACCTATATCGTATGTCAGCTTCGCATCATATTCCTACGTCAACTTGGTATCATATGTCAACTTGCGGTTACAACAAGCAGCTACAGCAGGGGTGAAGGGTATGAACTTGAAATTAATCGTTAAAAGCCGCCCGTTCCTGGTCACTCTCCTGGCATCGCTGTTTCTCGCGGCGGCCGGGGCGTTGTCGGGCGAGCCCAAGCGGATCTTCGCCAATGCGGTGATCATTTGCCTCTCATGCATCGGGATTCAATGATCTGGAAATGCACCGGAAACGCACCGGGATTCAATGACCCGGTAATGACCTGGGCATCGTTTCGAGGATTTACCCTTCGAGGATTTGGAATACGCGGAAGGAGAGGGTCAATGTGCAACGCAAGGCCAGCGTGCGGGGCGGCAAGAGCAGGAGGGCGCTCTGGCAGGCGCTGGGCTTCGTCCTGTCGAATTCATATTTCTTTAAATTCCTCAAGTATATTCCCTGCCCGGCCCTGAACTGCTACGCGTGCCCGGCAGCCAATTTCGCGTGTCCGATTGGGACCCTGCAGCACTTCGCGGTCATCCGGAGAATCCCCCTGTTC
Organism: Bacillota bacterium; assembly: GCA_012839815.1. Classification (GTDB taxonomy): domain Bacteria; phylum Bacillota; class SHA-98; order Ch115; family JABLXJ01; genus JABLXL01. The sequence continues at coordinate 6,458 of DUMQ01000087.1, forward strand.
ACCCTTGGCATCCTGGGCGCTGTAGGGAGCCTCTTCGGGAGGGGGGCCTGCGGCTGGATCTGCCCCGTGGGCGGGCTCCAGGAATTGCTCTATAAGGCCCCGGTCAGGAAGATACATGTCTCCAATAGATTCAGCTTCCTGCGGTTCATAGTGCTTGCGGTTCTCGTCTTCATAATCCCGTTCTTCACCCTGGAGCCATGGTTCTCCAAGTTGTGCTTTGTCGGGACGCTTGAAGCCGGCATACCCCTCGCCCTTGGCGACCAGCGGATCCGGGCCCTCATAGGCCCCTTCTTCTGGCTCAAGATCGGCATCACGGCCGCGCTCATGGGGCTCATGTTATTTATGAAGCGCCCGTTTTGCCGCTTCATCTGCCCCCTGGGAGCCATCTATTCCCCGTTCAACAGGGTGGCGCCCGGCTTCGTGACGGCCAGGACCGACCTTTGCACCGGCTGCGGGGAGTGCACCAGGACCTGCCCCATGGACCTGGATGTGCCCAGGGAGGTAAATGGCCTGAACTGCATCAGGTGCCGGCGATGCGTGGGCCTCTGCAAGGCGCTCTCCTGACCTCAACCGCCTTCCCCGCCGACAGGAAATACAAGAAGGCCTGTTTTACAGGCTCGCCATAGATATTCTCAATCGCCCGCGCATAAAGGTCGATCTGTTCGCGATAGCGATCGACCATCTCCGCGAGGCTCTCCGGCCCCAGCAGCAGGTGGTCGGTCTTGAAATCTACCAGGAGAAAACCATCATCCTCGCGCACGAGGCAATCTATTACGCCCTGGACCATGACATACTCAGTCTCTCCTTCTCCAATGCGATATAGCTCACCCGGGTCGCCCACCATGCCGGAGGTGCCGTTGTCTCCCCAACGGCTACCAGGGTGACGGGGCCTAATGATGTCCAGGATATCTGAAATCGCCATTCTCATGGTAAACGGCAGCTCGCGCATGATCCAGGACCCTCTCCCGCCTTCGCTCTCATTACCCCTACCCCTGCGGGCCGCGGCAACCATCCTCTGCCCGAGAGGACTTGCGAAGAGCCCGGCTATGGCCCTGGCATCGACCTCCCGCGCCTGTTCGGGGGTTAAAAGCTCGCGGCGGACCATATCTTCTATCTGCCTGAGCACCTCTTCCAACCCGAGCGGCAAGGGCCCGCCAAGGTCCAGGTGCTGGAGCACGAGATGCGTGACGGTTCCGCGCTCTGCCGCCGTCAACCCGCCCTGGTCCCGGAGGAATGCCGGCCTCCCGCCAATGGCCGGCCTCGGTCGGAGCTTGTCAGGCCTGACGCCCTCTATCTCATCAGCCATGAAATCTATCATCCTTTTCAACTCGGAAACGCTGGCCTTGGCAGCAAGGCGTGAGATATGTATATGCGGATATCTCCAGTTGAGGCGGCGCTCAAGCTCGCGGCCCACCACGGGATCGACGGGCTTAGCGTCTGCGCCTGCGTTCTCGCCCGCCGGCTCGATTGCTGTTGCCGTGAGGCGGGCCACGTCCCCGGGGTTCCAAAATCTTAGCTTGATCGGCCCGCCTTCATCCCCGCCGCCGGCAGCACCCTGGATGTCGCGCCGCATGGTGGCCATGCAGATCCAATCCAGGCACGTTCTGGCCGCGGCCAGAGCTTCATCAGGCAGGGGATCCGGTTCGCCGCCAAATTTCTCGCACATGGCAGCCAGGTTTCTGGCTGACCCCACGAGAATGAGCTTCTCCTTAGCCCTCGTCATAGCCACATACAGGACCCTCAATTCCTCGGCCAGGGTTTCCATCCGCAGTCGCTCCCTGATGGCGCGATAGGCTATAGTGGGACGTTTGATCCTCAGGCCCGGGTCCACAAACATCGGGCCGAGACCGAGGTCGCGGTGAAAGAGGATATCCTTGTTCAGGTCCTTGAGGTTGAAAAGCTTACCGAGATCTGCGACTATAACGACCGGGAATTCAAGTCCCTTGCTCTTGTGAATACTCATGACCCTTACGACGTCCTCGTTCTCGCCCAGCGCCCTGGCCGCCCCGATATCGCCTTGAATATCCTGCAACCGCCTCATATGCCTCAGGAACCTCAAGAGGCCCGGCCTTGAAAACTTGTCAAATTGCCTGGCCCTCTCATATAGCGCCCGCAGGTTGGCCTGGCGCTGGGGTCCTCCTGGCATTCCCCCGACGATATCGAGATATCCTGTGTCCCTGAAAATGCAGGAAATCAGCTCTGAAAGCGGTCTCCTCCTGGCCTGGGTCCTCCAGGCCTCCAGGTATTGAAGAAACCTCGAGAGCTTGCCCGGCAGCGACAGGCACGACTGGCTGCACGACAGGCCGGCCGGGTCGTCACCAGCACCGCAGCGACTGCCAGAGTCACCCGACCTCCCGGCGGCGTGGCTGGCAACCCGGAGAACAGCGTCGTAGAACCCGCCGGCAGGGGCGGAGGCCGCGCCCCTCCCCGCCGTACCATCTCCCGCGCCCTGGATCCTTATCTCGGCCAGCTCCGAGGCGCTGAGGCCAACGATGGGAGACCTTAACACCGCAGCAAGAGGGATATCCTGCCGGGGATTGTCTATGACCTGCAGGAGCGAGAGCATGACCTGAACCTCGGTTGCTAGGAAATACCCCGTCCCCAGCTCCGCATATGCAGGTATGCCCATCTCCCTGAAGACCTCGAGGAATACGTTGGCGCGCTCCCTCGTTGCCCGTAGAAGCACGGCTATGTCCCTGAACGTCGCCGGCCGGTATTCCTTGAGCCTCTTGTCCCATACAAGCGATCCATGGCCCCCCTGCCCCACGATCCGGTGAATACACGCACCCGCAAGCCTGGCCTCAAGTTCAAGTGCCTGGAGCTCCTCTACTGAATCATGCCACGGGCCGCCCCGAGAACCGTCAACTTCATCACTATCATCCTCATCGTCATCCTCATGGTCTCCATGGTCACAGCCCGGGTCCTGGCCCGAATCCTGGTTTCGCTCGATGATATGGATTTCGACCTCGCCCTGTGAAGAACCTGGCTCGGGCCAAGCCTGAGCCTGTGCTTGGGCACTCGGAGGCGAAGGCGCGGAGGTGGACGCGGACTCGGGGACCGGGGGGTAGTGGGCGCTATATACAAGCTCCGCGTTCCTGTCATAGCTAACCTCGCCTACGCGCTCGGTCAATATCTGCCGGAACACGAAATTCACCGCGTCCACAATGCCCTCCCTGCTCCGGAAGTTGGCCGAAAGGGTGATACGATAGCCAGAGCCGCTGGCATCGCGACCGGAGCCCCCGCCCCCCGGCGCGCATGCGTGTGTGACCCAAGGCTCATAAGGCGCGTAACTTGTGTACTTTTCCATAAACAACCTCGGCTCCGCCAGCCTGAACCGGTATATGCTCTGCTTTACGTCCCCGACCATAAAAAGGTTTCTCGCTACGAGCCGCAGGATAGCATCCTGGACAGCATTTATATCCTGGTACTCGTCAACCAGCACTTCTTCAAACCTCTCCCGCAGCGCAATAGCGATCTCCGAAGGGGCGAGCTCACTCCTGCGCAAACTTGGGGGGCCGTCGACCAGGATGTCAAGGCAGTAGCGTTCAAGATCATTGAAGTCCAGCAGGGCCCTGGCCCTTTTCATTCTTGAATAGGCTTCATCCAGCGAGAGGACGAGCCCTGCCAGGGTTTCCATATGCGGCGCGAGATCCCTGATATCAGCGAGGAGCTCTTCAAAGGGCACTGCAAAATACCCCTCCCGCAACTCCTGGATAGCTGCCTTTGCGGAGTCCCTGAGCGCCGCCACACTTCCCTTTAAGGTCTCATCGACCCTGCCCGGCCGGACAGGAGGCAGCTTCTTGAACTCCACCTCGCGGAATCTCTCGGCCGCCGTCTGCCACCACCCGCTTGCGCAGGCGCTGGCAAGCCTCGCGCACATCTCCAGTTCATCCTTGAGGACGGGTATATACCCCGCGGGGCCGCCGGGCCGGCTGGCCAGCTCCAGAGCCCGCACCAGCCTCGACCTGGCCCCATCAAGCTTCATCCGGGCTTCCTCGAGGATAACCCGGGTCCATGGCAAGTCATCAGGGCCCACCCCGGGCGGGACATCAAACGCTGCGGCAGCAGCCTTGAGCCATTCACCTGGCGCGATCTGGCTCCGCGAAAACCTATACAGCGACAGCACAACATCCTGAAGGGGCTCATCCCCCCTGTCGCCGCCAAACCGGTCGACCAGCGCTGCGATCCCTTCCCCCCCATCCTTTCCACCTTCGCCCTGAACGCCCTGAAGCATATAAGCCTCTTCAAACACCTGGGAGACTGCTTCAAGGAGCATGAGAGATGATTCATCCTCATCCATGACGTCGAAGGCCGGGTCAAGTCCCGCCCGGTGGAAATTTTGTCTCAAAACTGAGAGGCAAAATGAGTGCAAGGTGCTTATGTGGGCCTTATTCAAGAGCATGAGCTGCCGCCGTATTCGCTCATTGCCGGGGTCCCTGTCAACCAGTCTCAAGAGCGCCTCCCCCACCCTCTGGCGCATCTCAGCCGCCGCCGAATCGGTGAAGGTAACGACAAGCAACCGGTCCACGTCGACAGGATCCTCCCCATCGAGTCCCTCCGTGACCCGCCGTATGACCCGCTCTACAAGGACGGAGGTTTTACCGGACCCTGCAGCCGCGGATATCAAAAGATTGGGACCTCTTGCGGTTATAGCGCTCCACTGCTCTCCCGTCCAGGGCCGGTGGGGGGCCCCAGGCCCGGCATCGTCCTCAAACTCCGGCATCCTGGCTTCGCCTCCTCATCATCTCCCAGACCTCGTCGTCCCTTGCCGTCATCAGGTCCCTGTATTTGTTTCCGCCGATCAGGATGTCAAAACCGCAAAGCGGCATATATGCACAATATGTGCAGGGGCGTCGCGTACCGTCCCTATAGGGCGCAAGCGATATATCTCCCTCAACGATGCGCCTCCCGAGCCTGGTGATCTCGCTCCTTAAAAAGTGCATAAGGATATCAAACTGTTCCATGGTGGCCACCTTCGAACGCTTGTCTAGGTTCCCGTCTTTCCTGAAGGAGGCCGGGATTAGATCGCCCGAACCCTCACGATCCATCATCCGGATAACCCCGGTTTCACTTAACACCAGGCCATCCATCCTGAGGGCTTTTAAGAGTCTCCTTCGCCTTTCCTCAGTGGTCGCAATATCCTTCCGTTTGAGACGCAAGAGGGGATCCCGCACCCCGAAATAGAGCATCCCGGCTGGCCGGGCCAACGTCGCGGAGTCCCCCACAAGCATGCGGGCATGTTCGATGGCGACAGCAAGGTAAGCTGGCAGCTGGAGGCTTAAACCGTGATAGATGTCTGAAAGCGCCAGCCCTCTCTTGCTGCTCTTGTAGTCTATGACTCTGATGTAGACGGAGCCTGCGTCTGCACCCGCTGCATCCGCTATAACCGCCGCGTCGACCCTATCAATCTGGCCGCGCAGCTCCAGGAACCGCCCGTCACCAAGGTCGAACCGCAGCCCTGGAAGACGCTCGCCGCTCCCGAAGCGCACCTCGACGGCTACCGGGGCAAACCTCCCCCTGCGCGCGTGTTCACCCAGAGCAGTCACAGCCCGCGTTAGCGTCCGCTTTATTATCCGAACAAGGTTTACATACCGGGCCGAGCTCAGGAGTATCTCGTTGCGCAGCTCGCGACTGAGCTCGCTCACGATCTCATCCACCATCCGGGCCGCTTCGGCTGGATCGAGTTCCGCCCAGACGAGCCCCTTTTCACCCAGCCGCTCAACAAATTCCTTAAGCGCCGCGTGGAACAACACCCCAAGCTCAGGCGCCTCAACCTTGAACTCATCTCTCTCAGAGAGGCCCAGGACATCACGGGCGAAATACTGGAAAGGACACGCGGCAAACCTCTCGAGGCTCGAAACGCTTACGCGCAGCGGGTTCGGATACAACCTGGAGGTGACGGTAGCAGGAAGCCTCCCCACATAATTTGAATACCATAGGCCCGAGAGGTTCGCCATCGCGCGTTCCCTTCTTTGCTCATCGCTCACCAGCCACTCGTATATATCCAGCCAGATTCCTTGAGGCGGCTTCCCCGAGCGCGCAGCCCGGAGCTCCCGGGCGACATAGGCTGCTGCCTTCTCCACGGACGTCATGTAGTCCATGACCCGCGCGGCACATATGCCCACTGGCGGATCCTCGCCTATGAATTCCTCCCGGAGGTTTGGGAACACCTCCCGGAGCCTCCTTATATAGAGCGACGGCAGGAGCCCCTCGCCCCGCTCATCCGCAAGGGGATAGCTGATCCACAGCTTCTCCCCCGCTCGCGTGAGAGCTACGTAAGTCAGGTACTGCTCGCGTAGAAGCTTCTCCTCGCTCGTCGGGGCCAGCTCCATGCCGCGGCGCCGGAGCTCTTCGCGGTCGGCGTCGCCCAGAATCGAATCCTCAGCAAACCTCGATGGGAACACCCCATCCCTCATGCCCAGCACAAATGCGGCCCGGAGGTTTGGGTGCCGTGATCTCTCCACAGAGCCCACCACAACCTGGTCGAGGCCCGGCGGTATGAGGCCAAGCCTCAACGCCCTGAGTCCCGCATCAATTATCTCAGCATATTCCTCAAGGCTAACATGTAAATCGCCAAGCCCCTCAACCACCTGGTCGAAAAGCTCCATAACCCCCGACCACACCTGCACGTGCTCGCGGGCTGATTCAATATCGCCGCGAACCTCCTCCCCAGCGCGCCACGACTCCAGGGTCTCGGCGACGCCAAGCTCGTCCAGTAGGTCAAACAGAGCCGACGTTATATCGCGCACCGTTAGTCCGCCGCCGGCCTGGAGCCTGCCGTCTCGCAAACGTTTTACCCTTCCCTTGGAAACCCTGGAATAGAATTTTCCGAGGGCCCGGACCGCGGCTTCGCGCGCGGAGTTTACGCGTTCGAGCATGATGTGCCCGGCCTCGCCGGGCTCGCGCTCCTCGCCAAGGGCAAACTGCTTCAGGTAGCGCCATCTCACGCCGCTGGTCCACGCCCCCCCGTGAATCCCATGGGCCAGGACGTAATTCTCCAATACATCGACATCCTCCCTGCTTATTGGGACGAGGTCCGTCTTGAGGTACCGGAATACAGGCTCATATGCCCAATCGGAGTTGACCACCTCGAGCGCCGACCTTATGAGCTCCACAAGGGGATGGAACTGGACAGGCCGCTTATAATCAAGAAAGAATGGTATACCATAATCCTGAAACACAGAGGAGATGAGGGGGGCATAGCGTTCCATCTCCATATCCCTGACGATGAGCCCTATTTCGCGCCACCTGTAACCTTCATCCCTGCACAGCCGGACAATCTCTCTGGCTGCCCCCTCCACCTCAACCCTCGGGTTCGAGGCCGCCACCAGTCGCAAGTCCGGTGCCGCATCGCCCCTGAATTGCGCCCCGGGACGCGCGAAGAGCTCGCGCTCCAGGTGCGCGAGCGTCGGGGATAGCGCAAACCTCCGCGGGCTGACAATGCTGGTGCCTTCAACCTCGACACCCGTCCCCTCCGCGATATCCAGCAGCCGCCTGTAGGTCTCCCAAGTAGGGAAGAAAAGGTCCATCTCGCGCACTGGAGGCGAGTTGGCGCAGTGGGGTGGGTCCAAGCAAATCGTGACCGTGACCCTGGCAGCCACCTGCATCAATTTGCCGAGGACCTTGAATTCCTGGGGCGTGAAGCCTGTAAACCCGTCGACCCACACATAGGCGCCTCTTGCAAACCTTGACATTGAAAGGCGCTCGCTCAGGAGGTCAAGATAATCGCAGGGATCGGTGAATCGCCCGTTCAGGTAATTCTGGAAGTCCTCGTAGATGATGGCCAGGTCGTGCAGCTTCAAGGCAAGCTGGGATCCTCCCGGGTGCTCGCGATCGAGCGCCCCCAGCTGGCTCTTCAACGCCCTCAGGCTGACATTGTAAGCCCGGAGCTCGGCCAGGGTGTTCGCGAGGCTCTCAATGAATCCAGCCTGCTGCGCAACTGTGCCAAACATCAGCAGGTCGTCCCGGCGCCGCTCGACTATGGAACGTAGCGCCATAATCTTCCCTAGCTCGCTCAAATATGGCCGGGATGCGCCTCCCACCTCGGACACGACCCGCGACGCCAGCCGCCGGAAACTCAGCACCTGGGCTCTATGCGTGCCGCCTACGCGCAGCCTGCCGAGGAGGGCATATTCCGTCTGGAATGTGGCCTGCTCGGGGACCAGGATGATTAGTGCCGGCCCACCGGCACCACGGCCATCCCGCTCCAGCTCGGCGCAAACCTCAGAAAGACATAACGATGTCTTCCCCGATCCCGCCCTGCCGATGATAAACCTCAGACTCACAGCTAGCGTCCCCCGATCTCTCCTGTATTCCAGCGGTATTCCGGCGGCGTTATAACATCTTCATCAAGGTTCCAGTCCGGGATCTCATCGCTCCAACGATTTAAACAATGAGTCATAATGATGGACTGGTTGCTTTAGCTAATACTTATTGTAACATGGCTATAGAGGATTATCCAGCTAAAAATGGGAGGGTCAAGAGTGGGGATCCGTATGAATCTCAATCTCGGCCGGGAGACCGGGCGGGGAGGCTGGATAAATCAAGAGAGGTATTCGAGTATCTCATCGAAGTCGATATTGGGGTGTAAGGCCGCATTAAGGCCGCCCGCCACGATTTTGGCTATATCATCTATCATGTCGTCGATCTCTTTGGGCGTGACTATGAGCTTTCCCATATAGGGCGAGAGCACCTGCCTTATAAGATTGCGCTTCTGGTCGGGCGTCAAAGTGAAATCGGCAGGTGGCTGCGCCGCGCCCCGAGCTACGCCACGGGCTGCACCACCACCTACTGCCAGCTGGCTTGCCATGAGATCCATCGCGTCCGAGGCGATGGTTATCGCATCCACCACTGTGGGGATGCCTATGGCGATGACGGGGACTCCAAGCGTGTCCGGGGTTATGCCGAAACGCCTGTTGCCGACGCCGGATCCTGGGTGAATCCCCGTGTCGCCCATCTGAATGGTGGTTCCCACCCTCTGAGTGCTTCGCGCAGCCAGGGCATCCACCACTATCACCAGATCGGGCTTTACCTTCTCCACGATCCCCTGGATTATCTCCCCGGTCTCCATGCCTGTTATACCCAGAACGCCCGGGGCTATCGCGCACACCGAGCGCATCCCACCCCGAAGCTCAGGCGGGGTAAGGCCATAGAGGTGGCGCGTAACCATGAGGTATTCTAAGACTCGAGGTCCCAATGCATCTGGGGTGGCGTGCCAGTTCCCCAGTCCACAACACATTATGGTAGCGTCTTTGCCGAGCCTGAGCATGCCGTTCAATTCCCTGGCGAATAGCTGGGCAAGCTCCTCCTGGATATCACGATTCTTGCTCCGGAGTTCAGGGGATTCTATCGTAACATAGTTCCCCCTCACCTTCCCCATTAACCTCTCGGCTTCCTCGGTCATGATCTTGACGCGGGTAACCGTGGCATGTTCCGTCCTATCAGTCTCACTCTCAACGCCCGGAATCTCGCGCCCGCTATACTGCCTCGCAATATCCCTGGCTTCGACAGCAAGATCCGTGCGCACATAACTCAAGCCCGGATCCCAGGACGCACCGATGCCAGCCCTTTCAGGACCCACACCGGCTTCCCCGGCTTTAGATTTCGCTTCCTCTTTCTTACCAAGAATCTCCCTGATCTTCATTGGACGCTTGAACTTCAACTTCGTGCCCTCCATTTACCGTAAGTATATTACCCTTGATGCTTGACAACGATCCTGCCAGTCCAGATATGCCTGATAGCAGGACTAAGCTAAGTTAGTGCGCAGTAGAGCGGCCTGCCCTTCTTTAGGTTTTCCACTACTAGGTCAGGGTATGCCTTGAAATTTCCCATGGGCCATGATAGAATAATCAGAGCGAAGCTGCTCGAGGAGGTGAAGATGTTGCCTAATACAAAGTCCGCGGAGAAAAGGGTGCGAGTCACGAAAACCAAGACAGCCCGGAACACCGCCATTAAGTCCTCGGTAAAGACGGCCATAAAGCGGTACGAAGCCAGCCTTGCTAGTGGAGATATGCAAGCAGCTCAAGAGATGTTGAGAAAGGCGACAAGCGCGATCGATAAGGCGGCGGCCAAGGGCGTTATCCATAAGAATCAAGCGGCTCGACGGAAATCACGGCTGGCGAAGAAGCTCCTCGCGGCAGCTACGGCCGCAGCAGCCCAATGACTGCAGGAATGCCTGGATAAGTCGTCGATAGCCAGGTTAGATGGCAGGTTAACAAGATTGGCTAGAGAGCTGGATCGACCAAAGAAGTAAAGAGATTATCGTGAAAGCTGAGGCCGGGTATGCAGGGCACGTGAACGGCGGCCGGTCTTACATAGACTAAGGACCAGGCGTTCAAGGACCAGCTTCTCGGATGGGGTCCCGGTTTTGACCTGGAGATCAGCCTCGTGGCATAACATCAAGGCGGTCCTCAACTCGCCAGGCGAGAAGCGATTGGCCTGGGCCAGACATTTTCGCACCGCAAACGGCGCCCGGCCCAGCTCACTACTGAGCTTGCTCAAGGGCATCTTTGTGTCCTTGAGCAGCCTGGCCTGCAATATACCTCGCAGCTGCCATGCAATCATGGTTATCACCCTTGCAGCGGGCTCGCCGCGCCTGATGATATCCTCCAGGTATGCAAGGGCAGCACCCAAATCCCTGTTGCCGATGGCATCAAGGAGGCTGAAAATATCCTCCTCCAGGGACTTGCCAACGAGCGTCCTGACGTCATTCTCGGAAACCCTGGTATTCGAGCTGCCACCCACATAAGTACGGATCTTCTCGAGCTCGGTCTCGAGCCTTCTCAGATCCACTCCGACGGCACCTGTCAAATAAGACGCGGCCCTGGCATCGAGGTTTAAACCCATCCGCCCCGCCCTTTTGATAACCCAATCCTGAGCTTCCCCCGGGTACAGCCTTCTGAATTCTACCGCCCGCCCGACCTGCGCCACGACCTTAAAGATTCGCCGGCGTTCATCATTCTTCTCGGCAAGCAAAATGACCACGTTCGTTGCAGGCATCTGGAGGATGGCATCCGCCACTCTAGCCTCCGCATCCGCCCTGAGCGAATCCACGTTTCTTATGACAAGCACGCGCTTGGGCGCGAAAATGGGCAGGGAAACTATGGCCCCCGCTATTGTATCCGGAGGGGTCTCCGCCGCGTCAAACGTGGTCAGATTGAAGTCTCTCATGGAGGAATCCATATCGCCGTCGAGAATGGCATCGACCAGGGCGGACGCTACCTCATCGCGCATTAACGCCTCCTCGCCATAGAGGAGGTAAACGGGGACAAACTTCCTCTCTTCGAGGTCTTTTTCGATACCCTTGAAACCCTCGAATTGCGCGCCACCCGCGCTGTTTCCTGCCCTATTGCCCATTTCTCGCGAACCTCCAAAACCGAGTCAGCGTGCAAATTCACCGCTGCTCAGTCGCCTTGTCTCCATCACCCTGATATCCTGCCCATCAGTGACAACGGTTATAGAGCCAGACTCGTCTGTGCGATATACGACCGAACCCCCCGAGGCCAAGCGCTCAAGCACCCTGGCGTCGGGGTGCCCGAACCGATTCCGGCCAACGGATATAACCGCGACCTTCGGATCGACGCATCCAAGAAAAAGCCTGTCCAGTGAATACCGGCTACCATGGTGGGGCACTTTCAGGACCGTGCTGCGAAGCGCCTCGGCTTCCACGCCACCCTCTTTACATTCTGCAACAAGTTCACGCTGTCCTTCAATCTCAATATCCCCCGTAAATAGGAACCTTACGTTGCGATATGATAATCTCACCACGAGAGAGTTGTTATTTATATCATCACGCGTTCCCGCAAGGAGGGGCCCGGGGTGCAGGACATCCAGCGTCACATGCCGGTCAGGCCTCAAGGTGAATCCCCGCCGTGCGATCAGATACGGAATGCTCCTCTCTCGGATCAGACCCAGAAGCTTCTCATATACAGGGGATGGGTGCTCCAGGCCCACATCGATGATGCCCCCTACCTTCATCTTAATAATAACATCTTTAAGCCCGCCGATGTGATCCTCGTGCGGGTGGCTTATAATAATTGCATCCAGCCGCCTTACCCGCCTCCTCAGAGTCGCCATCACAGCTCCCCTCCGGCCGTACGAGCTCCCGCCGTCCAGGAGGATCGCTCGCCCGCCCGGCGTCCGGATCAACGCTGCATCTCCCTGCCCGACCGCTATAAACGTGACCTTGAGCGGCGCACCTGGTTTTAGCGCCAGTAAGATAATGAACGCCGTCGCCAACGCCACGCCGATAATGATTTTATCTCCTGGGTCATGCCACTGCCACCATTCTCCCAGCTTCCTCGCTATCCGCTTCAACCGACCTGCCTTCCACGGGCCCGGAGGTGTGAGGAAATAAAATATAAGAGGAGCGATGCAGTAATACAGCGCCATGGCCGCGAGATTTTGGCATGGCAGCGCGACGGAGGCAAACGGGATGCGCGAAAGCACCCGCGCTCCTATGATTATAGCCTCCAGGATCACTGCATTCGCTGCGTTGAATACCTCCGTGGCTACGGGCAGGGCGAGGCCCGCCAGACCCGAGATAAATCCAATGATTACTGAAACCTCCGCCAGCGGCACCATGATAGGGTTCGCCACAATACCGATAAGCGAAACTTCGTTGAAGTGATACGCTAGAAGAGGCAACACACCGGCCTGTGCCGCCATTGTCACAGCTACAGGCTCCACAAGCCACCTACCAATCACCCCCGGCGGTCCGGAACGCACGCCCGCTCCTCGCACGGTTCCCTCCACACGCTTCCCGGGCAACATGTCCACCAGTGCATTTCCAAGCGCGAGGAGGCGAGGGGTAAACTCAAGTATTCCGAGGGTCGCCATAAACGAGAGTTGAAACCCTGTATCGAATAGCAGCGAAGGGTCCCACGCCAGCAGGGCGAGGCCCGCCAGCCCGAGAAGGTTTCGCCCGTCCACGTCGCGTCCCATGCACCGTGCAAGCCTCGCTGCGGTGAACATGATGCCCGCCCTCATCACCGGTGCTCGCATGCCGGCCATGACCACATAAATCAAGACTCCGGCTATCGTAATTGCCGCCGAAATGTACCCGGTAAGACCAATCGCTGTCGTGAGGCCGGATAGAAGCATGGCTACAAAGCCCACATGCAACCCTGATGCGCTCAGGAGGTGAACTACGCCGCATAAACGGAAGTCCTCTTTGAGTTCCTCGTCTGTATCTTTTTCCCCAAAAAGGAACCCAGCGAGCAGGGCCGCGTGGCGCGGTGAGAGGGTTGCCCTGTGAATATCCAGGATGGTCCCCTTCAAGCGAAGTACAATACCGCCGGGTGTGAAGCCCGTAGCCCTGCTGCCCGGAGGAGTAGGTGCCACCACTAAATCCCCCGTCGCATAACCGGCCGCAGTCCGGCCCGCACCCCGGCCGGGGGCCCGGGCATGGGAACAAACCTGTACCTCCCTCCTGAGAGCCCCGGATAAGATCACCAGGGTAATAAGGGCGACCACCATCATCAGGTCGCAGGTCTCATAGTGATCGTCGAAAACCCTGCTCCCCCGGTGCAGGCATACTGCCAGGATAAATGACGTACAGGCCAGCCCGCCTATGGAGATGACAAAACCCGGCCTCAAGGTCTCACCAAGGAATATTCCCAGGGCAAAGGCCGTGGCCACCAGTAAAAGCGGGGCCCTCATTGGACGCTCACAAGGCCTTTTATAGCTTCTAGCTTCTTCTCTCCTATCCCGGGAACCTCAAGCAAATCCTCGATGTCCTCAAAGCCGCCCCGCAATTCCCGCGTCTCCACTATCCTGCGGGCCAGCTCGGGGCCAATGCCAGGGAGGGTCTCAAGGTCGTTAACAGAACATTTATTTATGTTTACCAGTCCGGCTCCCCCAATCCCACCAGCGCCCCCGGCATGTGGCGCGAGCTCGAATCGGACCACCCGGGATTCCCGGGGGGCCGCGGGTGCCTTCTCCTGCTCAAAGCGCTCACGCCGGGCCTGCTCAACCTGGACCCGTTCAGGCTGTATGCGCTCAGACTGGAACGGGATATAGACCTGCTGCCCGTCCCTGACCCGGACCGCGAGATTCACCATATCGAGGTCAGCCTTTGACAGGGCGCCCCCCGCGGCCTTGACACAATCATCTACGCGCGAACCCTCAGGGAGCCTGTAGACCCCCGGCGTGCGCACGGCGCCACATACGTGGACGGTAATGCCCTCCTGCGCCTTACCCTCCTGCACCCCGCCTCCCGCCTGCTCCCCAGGCGCTTCTGCTACCCCGCCGGGCCGGCGCGGTCTACCCGGCTGCCCTTCCTGGCCCGTGCCCGTGCGCCCCGGAGCGTGACCCGCGGGCCCAATCTGCGCCGTTGCGACAGTCCCCCCTTCAAGGGATACCGGCGGCACTGACAGACGCCTCCACACCACGATACCGCAGCCGGACCAGAAGGCGACCAGGAGCACCACGAGCGCATATCGCTGCCGCCTGGTAAAATCAATCATCCAGCATCGCCTCCATCCCTGTAAATTCCTGCCTATCCAGTTCGACGCGGGAGAGGTCTTATCCTTTTATTTCCATACCACCCCAAAGCATGATTTTCAAAAAAAACGCCCGGAGCTTCTCAATCTCCGGGCGGGACTGTGGTCGTGCTACTTAGCGACTATTAATTAGTAACTATATTGACCAGCTTCCGGGGCACGACGAATACCTCTCGCACCCCCCTGGCGCCTATGAAGCTTCTAGCCTTGTCCTGCTTCAAGGCGACCTCCCTCAACTCCTCATCATCCATTTCAGACGGGACTGTGATCCTGTCCCGAACCTTGCCGTTGACCTGGATCACGATCGTTACCTCATCAACCTTGACGGCCTCGGGATCAAACTCGGGCCACGCCTCCTTGTGGATGCTGCCCGTCTTGCCTATGAGCTGCCATAGCTCCTCCGTGATATGGGGAGCAAAGGGAGCGAGAAGCAACAGCATGATCTCGCAAGCTTCCTTCATCACGGCCAGCCCGTGGGGCTCATCGGCCGCCCTGTCCTTGAATTGGTACATGGCATTTACCAGCTCCATAATGGAGCTTATGGCGGTGTTGAAGTTAAACCTGCCCTCGATGTCGTCTGTAACCTTCTTTATTGTTGCATGCGCCTGCCGCCGTAGCGCCTTTTCATCCTTAGTGAGAGCCGCCTTATCAAGCGCTTGCCCGTTAAGACCGCGTATGGAATCCGAGAGCTCCCGGACCAGTCGCCAGACCCTGTTGAGGAACCGGTGCGAGCCCTCGATCCCTTGGTCGCTCCACTCCAGGTCCCGCTCGGGCGGCGAGGCGAACAGTATGAAGAGCCTTGCCGTGTCGGCACCGTATTTATCGAGAATATACTCCGGATCGACGACGTTGCCCTTGGATTTGGACATCTTGGCGCCCTCCTTGAGCACCATCCCCTGGGTCAGGAGATTTGTAAACGGTTCCTCCACCCCGACGAGGCCCAGGTCGTGAAGGACCATGGTAAAGAAGCGCGCGTACATGAGGTGGAGTATCGCGTGCTCAACGCCGCCAATATACTGGTCAACAGGCATCCAGTAATCCACCGTCTCCCTCTTGAAAGGTGCATCAGTGCACCTCGGGCACGTATACCGCAGGAAGTACCACGACGAACACACAAAGGTATCCATCGTCTCCGTCTCGCGCTCGGCCGGCCCGCCGCACACAGGGCACGTGGTTTCCACGAATTCCCTAGACTTGGTGAGGGGCGACTGGCCCGTCGGCTCAAACTCCACATCGAGCGGCAAGAGGACCGGGAGATCCTCCTCCGGCACCGGTACGGTCCCGCATTTCTTGCAATAAATAATTGGAATCGGAGCACCCCAGTACCGCTGGCGCGAGATGAGCCAGTCACGAAGTCTGTAATTCACCTTCCGCCTCCCGATCCCCCGCTCCTCCATGAGGCTTGCGATCCTGTCGCGCCCAACCGTGCTATCCAGGCCATCAAAGCCAGGGGAATTAACCATGACACCGGGATCAGCGTAAGCGCTCTCCATGCTCGCCCCGTCCAGGTGCTCACCTGGGGGCTCGATAACGACCCTGATCGGCAAGCCGTACTTCTTTGCAAACTCGAAGTCCCTCTGGTCGTGGGCGGGGACGCCCATCACGGCTCCGGTCCCGTATTCCATGAGTACATAATTGGCAATCCAGATCGGGATCTCCTCGCCGTTCATGGGGTTTATTGCGTGGGCGCCCGTAAACATACCGCGCTTCTCAGCCTCGGTCGACGTGCGGGCTATCTCGCTCTGGCGCCTGACCTCCTCTATGAAGCTCCTTATCTCGGCTTCCCTCGGGCTCCCAGCTATGACCTTTTCCACCACAGGGTGTTCAGGCGCCAGGACCATGTAGGTCACACCGAAGATCGTATCCTGTCTCGTCGTGTAAACCGGCAGCTTGTCGCCGGTTTCCTTAACCGTAAATGTAATCTCCACGCCCTCGCTGCGGCCGATCCAGTTCTCCTGCATTATCTTGACTTTGTCAGGCCAGCCCGTAAGCTTCTTTAGGTTCTCAAGGAGCCGGTCCGCATAATCCGTGATCTTGAAAAACCACTGTTCGAGGTCGCGTTTGGTCACGGGGGTGTCGCAACGCTCGCAGGCGCCGTCGACAACCTGTTCATTTGCGAGAACTGTCGCACACGACGGGCACCAGTTTACCGCCGCCTTCTTCTTGTAGGCAAGGCCATTCTTATATAACTGGAGGAAAAGCCACTGCGTCCACTTGTAGTAATCCGGATGGCAGGAAGCGACCTCTCTATCCCAATCGTAGCTAAGGCCCAAACTCTTCATCTGGCTCCTCATACGATCTATGTTGCTCCACGTCCATTTCGCAGGCGGGATCCCGTGCTTTATGGCTGCATTCTCCGCGGGCAGCCCAAATGCATCCCAACCCATGGGGTGGAGCACATTGTAGCCTCGCATCCTCTTAAACCTCGCGACTACGTCCCCGATGGCGTAGTTACGCATGTGGCCCATGTGGAGCGCCCCCGACGGGTAGGGAAACATCTCGAGGCAGTAATACTTGGGGCGGTCTCCCCCGGGCTCGACTCTATAGAAGCCTTCCCTCGCCCACCTCTCCTGCCATTTCGATTCAATATCCTTAAAAGGGTATCTATCCTCCATCCCCTTCACCTCGTAGTATCTCAGCATGTATTAGTAGTTTCAAGGCGCAGGGCGCGAGGTATAATTCACCTCATCCCTCTTTTCGTAATTATACTCTATCATGCTTGAGATTGGAAGGGGAATTTCCGCCCACCGGTTCTCCTGCGTTCCTCAACGTAGTTGCTTCCCTCCATGCTCTTGGCATAGGCCTTGAGCCCCGCAACATTCTTTGTTATGCCATTGCCCGGCCGAGGCGTGCATGGCTGGTGCCCCCACTGGTATCCCCGCCCTCCGACGGGAAAACATCTCAAGAATTTACGGCACATAATAAACCTGTACCTCAAATAGCTTGCCGTGCTAACTTGGCGCATGGGGATCTACTCCGAGAAATGGTTGGTGATGGGAAACCTCCTGTCACGTCCGAAGGCGCGCGGAGTAATCTTCACACCCGGGGGAGCCTGCCGTCGTTTATATTCGCTCTTGGCGACCAAATTGACAACCCGGCGCACCGTGTCCCGGGGGTATCCCATAGCCACCAGGGACGGGACATCGATATCCTCCTCAACGTAGGCCTGAATTATGGGATCAAGCAACTCATAAGGCGGGAGGGAATCCGTATCTCTCTGATTCGGCCGTAATTCTGCTGTAGGCGGGCGCAAGATAATGCTTTCGGGGATTACGGGACTGGGTCCCCTGGCATTCCTATAGTTTGCGAGTTTGTAAACGAGGGTCTTTGGAACATCCTTCAAGAGTGCAAAGCCCCCGGCCATATCCCCGTAGAGCGTCGCGTAACCAACACTCATCTCGCTCTTGTTTCCCGTAGTAACAACAAGCCACCCGAATTTGTTGGAAAGCGCCATGAGTATGTTCCCGCGAATTCTGGCTTGGAGATTCTCCTCGGCCACCCCGAAGGGAAGATCCCCGAATATCTCCTTGAGGGATTGCAGATAGGCGCTAAAGATAAGCTCTATGGGAATAATCCGGAACTCAATTCCCAAATTGACAGACAACTCCCTGGCATCCCTTACACTTATGTCTTCGGTAAACCGCGAAGGCATGGAGATACCCACAACATTCTCTTTACCGAGTGCGTCGGCCGCTATGGTGACGGTGAGCGCTGAATCTATCCCGCCGCTTAACCCCACTACCACCCGTTTGAAGCCATTTTTTTTCACATAGTCCCTGAGTCCCAGCGAAAGCGCTAAATAGGCTTCGCCGCTGAGATCTGGTGGGGTGTTAGCAGAATCAGCAGTGTCAGTAGTGAGACTGGCGAGATCCGGTTTTGCTTCAACGCAACCAACCACCTGCTCATCTGCATGGTCGCGAACACCAAGATCAAGATTTACGATGTCCAGGATGCGGCCAGGCCCACCCTCAACCTTTCTTATCTTACGACGCCTGGGGTCATGCAGTCTCCTGTTTGTGTGCAAAACCCAGGACCACAATGGCATTGTGTTCCCTGGCCGCAATGTCACGCACGCATCGCTCGTTTTCCTCGATGAACTTCGGCTTGAGGAGCAGGTCTTCCGGGGGATAACCAGTCACGGCCAGCTCCGGGAAAACCACAAGGTCTGCCCTGCATTTCCGGGCCTTTTCCAGTGCATCCAGGATCTTCGACGCGTTATAACCAATATCCCCGACTATCGGGTTTATCTGGGCTATAGCAACACGGAAGCCACCCATGTCCATTTCCCCGCTACATAATCATTACGTATAACATGGTAGCCCTAAGGCACGCAACTGTCAAATTTCATGTCATATTTTCTAACCCAACTTTGATACGATGCACCCCGTGCGCGCCACTAGATGAGATAACCCACAATCGCCTCCGTTGCTGTCGCGCCGAACCTGGTACAGCCGGATCGTCGCACCGCTCGTCCCGAAACCCGTCGAAGTCTCGACATAATCCGCTCCGGCTCGCTCGCAAATCTCGCAATCCTTTACGATATCGTCATCCGTGAGGTTGGGTCGCAAGAGTGAGTGAGAGATCTCACCGGTCGATTTTTTATGTAAGCAGGTCTAATGGCGCTACCCATTTCGACTCTCTCAAATGCGCAAAAAAAATGGTGGAGACGATGGGAGTCGAACCCACGACCTCTTGAATGCCATTCAAGCGCTCTCCCAACTGAGCTACGTCCCCAGCACACTATAACCATAATGAACTTCTCTTTCAGCTTTATCCCGAGCAGGCACCGGCCCTCACAAGGCATGAGCCCCGCCATGAACGGGATTTCCGATGCCACGATGTTTATTATAGTGGATCGGCAGGGCGATGTCAACCCGTTTACAGCTCGATTAGCTCGATTGCAATTCAATTTGCGACCTAATCTACGACTTAATCTACGTCTTAATTCCTATCTATTTGCCGGCACTGACCTCCAACTGTTGGGCCGCACGCGCCTGCTCCCGGCCCTCAGGGTACTCTGTCGCCCAAACGGGATCAGCCACCCGCCCATAGGACTCGGCGTAGCTATCGAGGGCATCAGCGAGGTTGGTTATCACGGTCTCAGCCCCATCGTGCGTAGGATGCGCCCCGGTCTCGCGGACAACCTCCCTCAGTATATGTGGGTTGTCTATGATCATGCAGGGACGGAGGTGATTCTTGTTAAAAGGCTGCCGCCGCTGAATCGCCGCGAAAAATGGCGATCTCAGCGCATCCAGGAGCGTCTTGTCCTTAATGTTGTCCACGGCGAAATGCGTAAATACGCAGGGCTCGATATCGCCGTTTGAGTTAATGTGAAGGTATGACCTGCCGCCGGCAATGCACCCGCCCACAAACGGCCCATCATTCCAGAAATCGGCCACGAATACCGGTTTGTGCGTCCGGAAGTAATTAACCCTCTCCCTGAGCCTGTTGCGCTGCTCCGGGGTGGGCATCAGCTCGGGATCTGCATCCTTACCCACCGGCACAAACGTGAAATACCAGCCGTAGATCGCTCCCTTCGATATGAGCATATCCATGAATTCGTCGCTGGTTATAGTGTCGATGTTATTGCGCGTCGCCGTCACGGAGAATGCGAAGACAGCCCCTTCAGACCTCAGGTTGTCCATGGCCTCCATGATACGAGCGAAAACACCCTTCCCCCTTCGCGCATCCGTTTCGGCCTCAAAGCCCTCGACGCTTATAGCCGGGGTCACATTGCCAAGCTCTACTATCTTCCTGGCGACAGACTTGTCTATTAGCGTCCCATTCGTATAGATCATGAATACGACATCATCGTGCTTCTTGTATATATCAAAAAGATCTTCCCTGATGAAGGGCTCCCCTCCGCTTATGGTGATGAAGTGGATGCCCATACTCTTGGCCTCGGTCACTATTCGATCTATCGTCGCAAAATCCAGGCCCTCCTGCTTTTCATAGTTGCCCGCGTAACACCCGATGCATCTCAGGTTGCACCTCATCGTCGGGCTGATGACCACCAGGAAGGGAACATGCACGTTCTCCCTGGTCTGGAAATCCATGCGTTCCTTTTGCCCCAGCAACAGGGCGTTTATGAAAAAGTTGACGATACCCTTATTCCGGCAGTTGGGATGCATCTCCCGCAACGCCTTGACCACCATTTGAGTGGTCGGGTGAGACGGATTCTCAAGGACCTTTCTGATGGCTGCCGCCTGTTTCCTATAGCTATCGGTAAAGGCGATCTTCTCACCCAGACGAAACAGCGTAACAAGATTCCTCTCAGGGTTATGAGCAATAAGATTCAGCATCTGCTCCATGATCTGGGTTGCAAGATACTTTTTCATGAGGTTGTACGGACCCATTCAAGTTCCCCTCCTGATCTCACTTTAAGTGAATATGAAAGCTAAAACCCTGCCAGCACGCGAATCCTCGCACCTAAGTCGAATCCTCACACCTAACTCCAAGCCCAAGCCCAAGGTTCATTAAACCCAATGTGGACCTCTGATTCCCTCACCTCCAGCCAGGGCGCGACACCCCAAAAGACCCAAAAGATTCTTTTAAAATAGATATATTCCCACCTAGAGCCGTCCAGAACGGGTTATCGAAATAAGGAGCCATATCCCCAGGACCGCGGCAACCCCAAGCCCCAGCTCGGCCAGGGGAAGCTTGGCGAGGATCGACCCTGCGCCCGTTGACCGCTGGGCGACGAGCGCCGAACCGACCAGGATCCCGGCAACTACTATGCTGAATGATAGTCGATCGAAGGCAATGGTCAACTTCGATAAAGCTCGTTCCAATTCCCTATATTCGTGCTTTAACTTCAATTCTCCTTCTTGCATCAAGTTGAGCACACTGATGATTTTTTCCGGCAATATCATGAGGTCCCCGGCATAGCTCACAAGACCACGGACAAAGGATCTTGCGAGAGCCTCGGGCGCATACTTCTCACGGAGGAGCTGCCTCCCCAAAGGCTCAGCTATCTCCATCGGAGATACAGACGGATCAAGCTGGTTAACAATCCCCTCAAGGGTCACAATCGATTTCACCAGGAGGGCGAGATTGCTCGGCATCCTGATCCTGTACCTGAAGGATAAGTCCATGGTGGATTCAATGACCTCTCCGACGTTGATCTTGTTGAGCGGGAGATCGTAATACCTCTGCAGTATGTCCCGTACATCCAACTCAAGCTGCTTGATGTCAATGCCGGGACTGACGACCCCGAGGTCGAGCATAGCCTTGACAACTTCCGAGGCTCTCCGGCCAACGATGGCGAGCAAAAGATTAATCGCCTTACCCCTAGTCTCCTCATCGAGACGCCCAACCATACCGAAATCCACGAAGGCGAGCGTCCCATCTCCGACTATGGTGATATTCCCGGGATGAGGATCCGCATGAAAGAACCCGTCAACGATAATCTGCTTAAACATGGACCGTGCAAGATTCTCGGCTATTTTATGCCTGCTCCAGCCCCTTGCATCGATCCCCTGAAGGTCGTTGACTTTGATCCCGCGTATGTACTCAAGGGTCAGAACCTTCCGGCTCGTGAACTCCCAGAAAACCTTCGGTATGCGAACCGACGGGTCGTTCGCGAAGTTCCGCGCAAACACATCGGCGTTATGCGCCTCAGTGGTGTAATCCAGTTCCCTTCGGAGCGTATCAGCGAATTCCCGCACAATGGTGGAGGGCTTGTACAATTCAGCCCATGTAAAACGCCCTTCAGCCAGCTGGGCGATATCCTCCAATATCTCCAAGTCTAGCTGCACTATTCGCTCGATGCCCGGCCTCTGGACTTTGATGGCTACCTCCTCACCGGTCTTTAATATAGCCCTGTGAACCTGACCTATGGAGGCAGCGGCTATAGGGTCGGGATCGAAGAACATAAACAGGTCCTCAACCTTTGAGCCGAGCTCGCTTGCGACCACGGTAGCAATTTCACTATAGCTGATGGGCGAGACCTCATCCTGGAGCTTCATCAACTCGGCCACGAGCCCCCTGGGGATCACGTCAGGTCTGGTACTGAGAAGTTGGCCGAGCTTGATGAACGTGGGGCCCAGCTCCTCAATGACGAGCCTCACCCTTTCCCATCCAGCCTTTTCGCCGGCCCCGGGGCCTCCGGCTCCACCTTCTCCCCTGAGAGACTTTCGCCTGAGGGCCCTTCTTGGGATAGAGAGGATGCTCGCCCCGCCCAGCCGGTCGACCACAAAGCCGAAGCCGTGCTTTACAAGGACGTTAGCTATCTGCCTGGCCCGGCCAAGGTGCCTCGCGCTCCTGAGAAGGTAAAAATGCAATAGCCCTACGCTCCCTCTCTTGTGACATTAAACTTCCGTTCAAGCTGTTCGATATCCTTCTTTGTGGCCAGACCCGCCATGCTCGCCAACCGGTCCACGCCGTCAAATACGGCCTTGCGGATGTCCCTCCGCCCTTCCTCCCCCTTCCTGATGAGTTCATCCACGATGCGGCCCGCGCCAGTCAAGGATCTATCCTTACACCTCATCATGTCGCTTATCGCCTTCTCACAGGCCTCCTTTGCCGTAAGGCAAACCCCGATGCCCAGATTCAAAACCTTATTGATGGGATCGTTCACCTGAGTTACCTCCCTACCAGCCATCCTTTGATACTATTTTAAGATATTGTTTAAGCATTCTCCGGCCCGAACGACTCAACCGAAATCAGCCCGCGCCAAGCGCCTCCCTGGCGAAATCAAGCAGGAGCTTGCGTTCTTCGGAGCTGATCTGTGAAACGTACCTTTGATACCTTCCGAGGTACGGGCTCAAACGCCTCGCCAGATCCAGGTTTCCTGTCGCTTTTAAGGCAGTTATCCCGAGAACCGTGCCCGCAAGCAAGGTCAGCCCGAGCTCTGGCTCCTGGACCATGGATAGGAGTTTGGCTATTGTGCCAACATCGCCTACGCTTACCACCTTGATGCAGACAACAAGCATACCAATGATGTGCGCGCAAAACATCAGCGGCAGCTCCAGCTCCATCTTCGCCAGGTCCTCGCTCAATCTATCTATAGCCTTTCCAGTCCCTGACCTGCGAAGGTCATCCAGGAGCCTTAAAACAGTATCTTTTATATGACCCCAATCGTCAAGCTTGCCAGCACCGGGCGTTGAATTCATCTCCATAAACGCCTGGGCCTTTTTCGTTGGAACAAAAACCACCATCGACCGGCCGGGGACCCGCTCACATGAGTTAACTACGTATTCAGCCTTGACATAGCCTTGTTTTTCGAGCTCCTTCAGCATGTCATAGGCTGTCCACTTGCTGACCCCGAGGGCCCTGGCAAGCGCAGCATAGTGGACGGGCTCGCGGGTTTCATCATAAACCCTCTTTACCTCCAGGAGGAATTCCTTCCGGCGTTTCGTTAAAGACATAGATCTGCCTCCCAAGAGACCCAAAAGCTCGAGACTCACTACCGTGAGACCTACCACCACTATTCTACGCCCATATGGAACAAGCGTCAAGCCGTGTGAGTCAGGACTGTGAGCCGGGATTGCATCATATATCCAGACCTACCACCTTCGCGCCTCTCCACAGGCGTTCGAGGTCGTAGAATTCCCTCTCCTCCCGACGGAAGACATGTACTATGGTGTGTCCGTAGTCAAGTAAAATCCACCCGGCCTCAGCTGAACCCTCCTTGTGCAACAATCTGGCGCCGCTCTCATCCAGGTCTTCAATTATGGCTTCGGCTATGGCGTTGAGATGAACAGAAGATGTGCCGCTCACGATAACGAAGTAGTCTGCGACCGGGGTCAATTCTTGAACGTCGAGAATAATAGGGTCGTATGCCTTTTTATCGTTCGCGGCTTTTACGGCCAGACTGGCAACGTGTAAGGGGTCCTTCCCCATCCGATGTATCACCACCTATCACCTGATTACAGGGTCTGATTGCAAGGCTATTTAGAAATGAATTGCGGGCGGCTACGGTGCGAGGGTGAATGAGGCCTCCCCTGCGAATGACATACATGATCGTCTGATCAGTCGCCGCAATGAGGGCTCTATCAAAATCCTCGATGGCGAGCCTCTTGAGAGCCCCTGCCCCCGCATACGAGCGGCCAGGCTCGACGTAATCTGCCAGGTAAATGATCTTATCCAGCATAGACATCCCCACATCGCCCGTGGTGTGAACCCGGATCGCATTCAAAATCTCTTCATCGTCGATCCCAAACTCCACCCTCGCCAGCTCCGCGCCTACCGGTGCGTGCAGGAGCACCGGCTCGCCAAGCTCAAGCTCATCCACGGTGATATGGAACCTCTTGACCATTTCGAGAAGGGTTTCACGAGGCAAATCCCGGGCGCAATCATGGACCAGCCCGGCAATGCTGGCTTTCTGCCTATCAACCCCATAAAGTCTCGCAAACTTAATTGCCGTGGTTTGCACGCCAAGGGAATGTATCAACCTGCGCCGCGAAATCATCTTTTCGAGACGCCGTTTTATCTCATCCTCCGGAAGCAACCATATGCACCTCTTATTATGATGAAGACACCTTTAAGATGAGGACCTCTTCAGACAACAGACAACAACCTGCCTAGATGACAACCTCCCATTACCAATTAACCATCGCCCCGTTTAATCCTCGCGGAATACGGCTCCCGGCAGGTAAGGGAGGTTGCCCTCTACCATCTGCGATGATGGAAACCCTGTGCCAGAACCAGGCTAAATCCTGGACTGGCGCGGCCTCGCTTCATTGACGATTATTGTTCTCCCGTCAATCTCAGACCCGTTCATTTCCCGGATAACCTTGTCGGCATCAACATCATCAACTTCGACAAATCCGAAACCCCTGGAGCGTCCCGTCTCCCTGTCAACGATCACCCTGCTGTTTTTAACCTCGGCGTGCGCAGAAAAGACCCTCGCCAAGTCATCATCAGTAACCCTCCACGGCAGATTGCCAACATAAAGAGTCTTTGTCACCGGCTCCCCCCCCTTTCTCAGCCAAAGAATGAAAATCCAAGGTCCTGGCAGGAACCTCGAACCTTGGCTCTTCCGCACATATATCGGTTCGGACTGCGGATCAGGAAACGAGCTACGAAGGGGTCATCGACTCGAACAGTATACAGGACGCAGCAGAACCTCGGAATCCAAGGGAATACTGGCTCAGCTATTCCTGACTATGGAATATTATGTAGGCTTATCACCCGATAGCGCTAGTTTATGTAAAACCCGGGGCATCTATTCCATATCTATTCTTCCACGATCTATTCTTCCACGCACCGCATTACAGGTTTGCATCATAAATTATACCATAATAACTGGTATAGTGAAAGTTCTAAAAAGGGCAACCCTGACTCTATTTCCAGCATTTACACCTTCTTATATAACCCCATCTTCATGATATAGTTTTCTACGCTTTCTGGTAGGAGATAACGGATAGGACGATCCTCCCTGACTCGCCTTCTTATGTCCGTTGATGAGATGGCGAGAGCCGGGACCTCGAGCGTATAAACCCTGTTGGGGGATCTACTTTGAAGCTCGCGCACCCCTGCCTGAATCCTGGATAACCCGTAGCCAGGCCTGGTGGCCGCTATGAAACTGCAGAGCCTGAGGAGTTCATTTGCATCCTTCCACGTGAGTATCTCGAGAGTGGCATCGGCACCGGTTATGAAAAAGAGCCTGGCCTCCTC
Organism: Bacillota bacterium; assembly: GCA_012839815.1. Taxonomy (GTDB): domain Bacteria; phylum Bacillota; class SHA-98; order Ch115; family JABLXJ01; genus JABLXL01. The sequence goes on from DUMQ01000087.1 coordinate 32,578, forward strand.
CCCATATTTCGCCCTGAACTCGCGCACAGTATCAATCGTATATGAGGGCCCTTCCCGTTCAATCTCAATCGACGATACTTCAAAGTAGGGGTTCGTCGCCACCGCCAGGGAGGTCATTATATACCTGTCCCTCGGCGAGGAAACCTCATACCCCTTCTTGTGCGGCGGCCGGCCGGATGGAACGAAGACGACCACGTCAAGCTTGAACTCACATCTGGCAGCCTCCGCCGTCACGAGATGCCCATAATGGATCGGGTCAAACGTGCCCCCCATGATACCAACGCTTATATCTCCCCTGCCTTCTCCCCCGCCACTCATTTAAGCCCTGTCACCTCGCAAGCTCTTTTATACATTAGCCCCCGCCTCCAGGAGCCCCGCAAGGGCGTAAAGGAACTCCTTCACACCCTCGCCGGTGAGAGCTGAAACTCCGTAAACCTCAAGGTTCTTGCTCTTACAGTACGCCTTGACCCTCTCAAAGGTATCGATCGCCCCCGGCGAGTCAAGCTTGTTTCCCACAACCACCATCGGCCGCTTGAGAAGCCCGGGATCATGCAATGCGAGCTCGTTATTTATAATATTGAAATCTTCTATCGGGTCGCGACCGGCCGGGCACGAAAGATCAAGCACATGTGCAAGGACTCTGGTGCGCTCGACATGCCGCAGGAACTCATGCCCGAGGCCCGCCCCTTTATGCGCGCCGCTGATCAGGCCGGGCATATCTGCCACAACAAAGCTCCTGCCCCCCTCTAGCGCCACCACACCGAGGTTTGGAACGAGCGTCGTGAATGGGTAATCGGCTATCTTGGGCCTGGCGGCGGAGATCCTGGAGATAAGAGTAGATTTTCCTACGTTTGGCAGCCCGACAAGGCCCACATCAGCGAGGAGCTTTAGCTCCAGGAGGAGCCATCTCTCCTCACCCGGTTTCCCTTCCTCCGCTATTCTGGGTGCTCTGCGGGTAGGTGTAACAAACCTCGCATTACCTCTACCGCCGCGCCCTCCCCGGGCCACGACAACGCTATCACCTATCTCCACCAGATCAGCTATCTCTTCGCCTGTTTCGGCATCGCGAATGACCGTGCCCGGCGGGACCCTTATGACGAGGTCCTCTCCATCCCTACCGCTCATGTTAGACCCCATCCCGCGCTGGCCCCGCTCTGCCTTGTAATGGCGCCTGTATCTGAAGTCCATCAGCGTTGTGAGCCCCGGGTCGACACGCACGATAACATCTCCTCCGTCGCCGCCGTCGCCGCCGTCAGGACCTCCGCGTGGGACGTATTTCTCCCGCCTGAAACTTACACATCCCGGGCCGCCGTCACCAGCCTTAACAAAAATTTTAGCGGTATCGATAAACATGACATACCACTCCGGCTATAGTATATCCCAATATAAAAACGCTCCCGCGACCGCCGCTGTAGACCCGCCGCGACCGGGTGATCGAGGGGATCGAGGAGGCGAATCCACGAGAGCCAGTGACGTAGCCGCCGCACCGCAACACCTGCATCACGCGCATTACGGCAGCCACCTGCTTTCACCTGCTTTTAATGCGTGGTTGATGCCCGGGAAACGGAAGGGAAGGAGAAGGGACCTACGCGACAACGCCTTCGCCAGGGTAGACGCTAACCTTTTTTGAGTCTCTGCCGTTTCTCTCAAATCTAACGTAGCCATCTATCTTGGAAAACAAGGTATCATCCTTACCAAGCCCGACGTTGATTCCCGGCTTGATCTTTGTGCCGCGCTGGCGGACCAGGATGCTCCCCGCCGTCACGAACTGGCCGCCGTACCTCTTTACACCGAGGCGCTTCGACCGGCTGTCTCGCCCGTTCCTGGAGCTTCCTACGCCCTTCTTATGAGCCATGGACGTCACCACCTTTCCCTTCAGCGCCCTTTTCCCACGTGGCCCTGCCGGCTACTTTGCCGGTTACTATTGGGTTATTACTAAGTCCTGGTAAGTCCTAAGCTTCGATCTTCTCGATGCGAAGCTCCGTGAAAGGCTGCCTGTGGCCGTAGCGCCTGCGATAGTTCTTCTTCGGCTTATACTTAAAGACCAGGATTTTCTTTGCCCGGCCGTGCCTCAAAACCCTGGCAGCGACCTTTGCACCCTCAAGGGTTGGCCTGCCGACCTTGACCGTGGTCTTGCCATCGTCACCCGAATAACTCACGAGGAAAACTCTATCCAGCTCGATTGACTCGCCGGCAGGGGCATCGAGCTTCTCAACCCTGATGATGTCGCCCTCCTGGACTTTGTACTGCTTTCCACCTGTCTCAATTACTGCATACATAATAGGGTGCCCCCTGAACCTCAGACTCGCCGGAGAAGGGCACGCACATAAGATGCTTCACACGTCTTGCCGTGCGCATAGTGCGTTTTCAAATCGCGAGGGCCCTCACCGTGCGGCAAGCAGGCAGACCACCAGGCAATAGTGCGACTGGTGGGCTGCCTGCACGTTCCTTATTTTAGCACAGGCGTCTCCGGGCTGTCAAGACGCCGCCGGCGATGGTGTTATCGGCGATGGCGGTGTCGGCGGCGACGGCAACGCCGGAGTATAAAGCCGCGCCCTGGCATAGGTCCTGAATACCTTTGTAATCTCTACCTTTATACGCTTGCCGACCATCTTGCCACCGCCATCTATGTCTATTATATAGCCCTCGATGCGAGCTATACCATCATTGGCATTTGTGGCATGGGGTTCCTCCACTTCCACGTCGATCACGTCGCCGGCGCTCACGGGCAGGGCCTTTCGCTGGATCTCGTCGCGCGTTCCGAGGGCGATTACGTCGATCTCCTCCGTGTGAAGATCGAGGCTTCCCTTCACAAATATAGACTTCCCCGTCTCCTCCTCAATCCTCGCGAGATTACTGCCGCCGGTCCCGATGACCAGGGACGCCACCGATGGATGGACGGCGATCAGCATGGCTTCCGCATCTGTTTCCCGCCCGATCCTCCTGATCTCCCGTTCGACCTTGAGCGCAAGGGTCTCCTCCGAGAGAATCCTCCCACGGCCATCGCAATATGGGCATGAACGCTGAAGGAGGTCTATGAGGCCCTGTTTCGTCTTTTTGCGCGTCATCTCAACCAGCCCGAGGTGGGTAAATCCCAGGACCGTGGCCTTCGTCTTATCCTTTTTCAATTCATCCTCGAGGCGCTGGATAACCTTTTGCCTGTCGCTCTCAGAGTCCATGTCTATAAAATCGATGATAATTATCCCGCCTATGTTTCTGAGCCTCAGCTGGTGAGCTATCTCAACCGCGGCATCGAGATTGGTCTTGAGGACAGTGTCAGCAAGGTTGGTGCTCCCGATAAAGCGCCCGGTATTTACATCTATGCTGGTAAGAGCCTCAGTTTGATCAAAGATGAGGTAGCCGCCGCAATCAAGCCAAACCTTGCGTCTCAAGGCCTTCTCGATCTCATCCTCGATCCCGTAATAATCAAAAATCTCATCCTTCTCCTTGAAGAGTTCCACTCGATCAATAAGATGAGGAGAGATGATATTCAGGAGCTCTATAGCCTTGTTATATTCATCGATGTCATCTATGACGAAGCGATCAACGTCCTCGGTAAAAAGATCACGTATAATCCTGTATATCAGGTCGTAATCCTGGTGAAGCAGCGCCGGAGCTTTGAGCCTTCGAGCCCTGGCTTGAATCTTCCTCCATAGTTTCACCAGGAACCCAACTTCTTGTGCCAGGTCCTTTTCATCCCTGCCCTCCGCGACGGTCCGGACAATCAACCCCATCCCGCGCGGCCTGACCGCCTGGGCTATCCGCTTCAGGCGCGCCCTCTCTTCCTCGCTCTCTATACGGCGCGATACACCGACCCACTCGACAGTCGGCATTAACACTACATACCTGCCAGGGAGGGTTATCTGTGTGACCACCCTCGCCCCTTTTGTCCCTATCGGTTCCTTGGTTATCTGGACTATTATCTCCTGGTTCTCCTTCACGACGTTCTCGATCGAGCGTTCGCGCACCGGAGGCAGGTCCTCCAGGTCGGCATCTTTGTCGTTGCGAGCCGATACTGCGTCCTCCACATAGAGAAAAGCATTTCGCTCGAGTCCTATGTTTACAAAAGCAGCCTGCATTCCGGGGAGGACATTCTCAACACGCCCCTTATAAATATTCCCTACATACCTCTGATTATTTGGCCGTTCTATCTGGATCTCTACCAGCTTGCCGTTTTCGAGCACAGCGGCACGAGTCTCGGCGTTTTCAACATTTAAGATGATCTCCTTCGATACACTATGCACATTATCATTCCTCCTAATAAGTCCCCTGTGGGGAAGACATGTCACCCTCGAATTCCATGGGCGAGAGCAGGCGCCCATCTCTGGATACATAGAGCCCTGTGCGTGTAATGGATGCCAATTCCATCCCCCTGGCGATCCCTCCATGCATAGCCAGCACCGATAAAATCTCATCCGGTCGAGCCGTGGCCACACTTCCGGCCCCGCCCCCGAGCCGCACAAGGGCGTCCAGCCCCACACAGCAGCCTGCGGCCGTGGCCGCGTAGCCAGCGTAGCCAGACCCCCTGGCGAGCCGCAGACCGAGCAGTGACGGGCGTATATCAACGTCGCGCTCCTCAACGCGCTCCCCCGTCGCGCCGCCCCCCGGGTAACGCTCCTTCGACCTCCGGACGATCAAACTACGCGCCTCAAGAACCTCTCTGACCGCCCGCTCCAGCCGCTCCAGCGCCCTAGCGCCGGACCCGGGCCCGGACCCGGGCCGCCCGGCCCCCCGTTCGCCCCTCCATTCGGCATCGCCCTCAATATCAGGCGCTGCAATAACCAGTCTGTAGGAGGCCGCCACGATCGCCACGGAAAGGGGCTTCCAATCCGTCGGAATACTGCGAGATTCGAGGATCGAAAGCCCCGCCGGCAAAACCGAATTCATCCTTGACGTAAACTCCCCGGCACCCAAACAATCCGCGAGTTCAAAATCTGCGAATTCAGCCACGCTCGCTATACCGACTGCCAGAGCCGGCCCGAAGGCTATCCTCGCGTGCGGGTGAAAACCCTCCGAATAAGCAATGGGGATCCCGGCCCTTCTCACGGCGCGATCGATGGCCCTGACGTAATCAAGGTGGGATATATAGCGGATAGAATCGCCCTTCTCCAGCCTCGCCCTGATCCTTTCCATCACTTCCACCAGCCTCACCTTCCCACCACGCGCCGCGCAACGCGGAGTTCAGGACATACACCGCAATCCTCGCACCGGCCTACCCGGCAGTCGGGCGTCGTCATGCCCGCCCTGGCCCTCTCATTCTCACGGATGAGAAACTCCTTGCTCACCCCTGAACTGATATGATCCCACGGGAGAACCTCGTCATAAGGTCGCTCCCTGTTGGCGTAGAAGCTCGGGTCCAGGCCGGCATCGCGAAAGGCCTGGAGCCACAGATCGAACTTGAACTCCTCGGACCAGCTATCGAGCCTGCACCCGAGCTCCCAGGCCCGCACCAAGACCTCACCGAGGCGCCTGTCACCCCGGGAAAACACGGCCTCGAGGAAGCTTGTGCGCGCATCGTGCCAGCTGAAGGACAATCCCCTGCCCCTCAGGTTGCGCTTCAGGTAATCCTGTTTCTCCTCCAGCTCCTCAACGGTGGGCTGGCCATACCATTGGAAGGGCGTATGGGCTTTAGGCACAAACGAAGAGGCGCTCACGCTCACCTTCACAGGGCGCCCCTCCCTACGCTCCCTGAGCACATCCCTACCTATATGCAGGACCATTTTCGCCATATCCACTATGCCGCTGAGGTCATCCTCCGTCTCCGTGGGCAGGCCAACCATGAAGTATAGCTTAATCGACGACCAACCGGACCTGAATGCCGCCGTTACTGCATTGATCAGGTCCTCCTCCGTGACGCCCTTATTAATTACGTTGCGCAGCCTCTGGGTGCCCGCCTCCGGCGCAAAGGTGATCCCCGACTTGCGCACCCTCTCCCTGTCTGCCTCCCTGGCCAGGTCGACCGAGAACGAGTCAACGCGCAGCGACGGGAGGGACACGCTCACCCCCCGGTTGCGATAACGCTCATCGAGGGCCTTCAGGAGCTCGCCTATCATGGAATAATCCATAGTGCTCAGAGACATCAGCGATATCTCGTCGTAGCCGGTGCTTTCCACCAACCTGTCCGCCAGCTCCTGCAGTTTCTCAGGGGTTCGCTCCCTCACCGGCCTGTAAATCATACCAGCCTGGCAGAAGCGGCAACCGCGTGTGCAACCCCTGAATACCTCGAGCGGGATCCGGTCGTGAACGGTTTCCATAAAAGGAACCACGAGCTCCCCGGGGAAATCAGCCAAGTCAAGATCCTTTACAACGCGTTTTTGCACAACCTCTGGTATACCCTGAACCCCGGGCTGCACCTTCGCGACTGTTCCATTTGCATGATATGTCACCTCATAGAAGGATGGAACATAAACCCCGGGTATATCTGCCATCGCGCGGATCAAATCCCGGCGGCTCCTGCCCCTATCCCTGCCGTCCTTGTAAACGTCGATGATCTCGCCGATAACCTCCTCGCCCTCTCCTATGACAAAAAAATCAAATATGCTGGCCAGGGGCTCGGGGTTGTAGGCGCAGGGCCCGCCGGCTATGATGAGCGGGTCGCCGTCACGCCTCTCGGAAGACCTGAGCGGCAAGCCTGAGAGGTCGAGCATATTCAAGATGTTTGTATAACTCATCTCATACTGGAGGGTGAACCCGATTATGTCAAATTCCCGGGCAGGCACAAGGGATTCTAGGGCATAGAGCGGTATACCCCTCCTCCTCATCTCCCGCTCCATGTCGACCCAGGGGGCGAAAACCCTTTCGGCCAGGGCGTCATCGCGCTTGTTCACGATGTAATAAAGAATCCTCAAACCCAGGTGCGACATGCCGATATCATAGATATCTGGAAATGCCAGGAGGACCTTGACAAACCCGCCTTTATGGTCCTTGTGCACAGCATTCAGCTCGTTATCAAGGTAGCGCGCCGGCTTTACGACGCGGGCCAGAATCTTGTGTAACGTTTCGTCTGCCACTTTTTGCTGCTCCTCATTTACAGCATTTATAGTTGTGCGCAAAAATCTCTGCCCTTTTTGGCACTCGCATGGGGTGTCTCGCATCTCTCCGCCCGGCGGACGCGGCTAAGTGTAAGTTCGAAGATTATCGCCGTTTTGCCAGGTGGGGGGTGCCGGTGCTTGCGTTCCGGGGACGGCGCGCTTGCGGCGCGCCTCCGTTGA
>DUMQ01000088.1 GCA_012839815.1 Bacillota bacterium
AGGTGGCAACCTGCTTACCACCTTACCACCTCGCTCACCACCTCGCCCGCAAGATTTGATCACGAGCATGATTCGATCATGAGCATGACTAGAGCATAAGCATGACTCGAGCATGAGCATGAGCATAACTCGAGCATGACTCGAGCATAAGCATCACTCGATCATGACCCGCATGACCCGAATCATGACCCGCCCGCATGACCTGATGGTGAGTTTCCTGGCCGGGGCGGGTTCCGGTCACTCGACGTGGGGCAGAGGCCGTCACAGTTTTTCTGGGCCCATTACAAAAAAAATTACATGCTCCCTTCCCCAGAAGGATTTGCGCATCCTTCCGCATCTCAACTTCTTCTAAGGTCTTGACATAAGGTACCTCTGGTATAAGGTCCCATAAAATCCCAGCTTCGAGATATTGTGTGGCAATATACTTGGCATGATCGTGTGGAGGATGGCAAGAAAGTTGCCAGCTCACCGGGCGCCAGCATGAGATGACGCCCAAACTGGCTACAGACTAGGCAGCCCTGCGCCCGAGCTGCCACAAAAGTAGGCACGTTCTCCCGTGAGCAGGGGCAGACTGCCAAGAAAATTCCAAAGATTCCCAGGCTCGAGTAAACGCCCAAGTAATGGCCCGAGTACGAGTACTTGAATGGCATACGCAACGAGAGTTATACTTAAATTGCCGGTGTTATGATTGAATACCAAACGCCGGGAACTTTTTGCCCATACCTTCGTTATCCAATATTGAAGGGCCGGTGAGGCCCATTCGCGAATGGGTGGTCGAGCATGATTCGCACAGAAGCATTAGCTACCGCGCGGTATCGCGAGGACGATATCCAGACATTCGAGAGCCTCGTGCGACGCTATGACAAACAGATCTACAACATCGCCCTCCGGATGACAGGAAATCCCGAGGAGGCCAAGGACCTGACCCAGGAGGCTCTGGTGCGCGCCTACAGATCCTTTGGCGCTTTCAGGCTCGGCACGTCCTTCGAAAAATGGCTATATCGAATTGCAACAAACTTATTCATCGATAGACTCCGCAAGGCTGGACGCTTCCAGGTGGAATCCATCGATGATCCTATAACCACGCCCAATGGGGAAATCGAGCGTGAGTTGCCTGATTGGTCGACCAATCCCGAGGCAGTTGCCATAAATAACGAGCTTCACAGCAAGATTCAGGAGGCGCTTATAGCTCTGCCTCCTGAATATCGAATGGCGGTTATACTTGCTGATGTGCAAGGATTCTCCTATGAGGAGATTAGTGGCATCCTCAAGTGTTCGATCGGGACCGTAAGGTCAAGAATTCATAGGGGACGCAGGATCCTTAGAGATAAGCTCCGGCCCTACCTGGCCTCTGCGTAAACGCGTAAAAATGGCAAGCGCGTGAGCGTGAGAGTGAGCGTGAGAGTGAGAGGCAAAATGCTCGCGTGAGAGGCAAGAGACCAGGGGCCGGGGGACCGGGGTCACCGCTGATCCCCGGTGGTCTAGTCCCCGGTGGTGATGATAGATGAATTGCGAAAAGGTTTCGAGCTTGCTTTCAGCCTATATCGATAGAGAGGTTACGGCGGATGAGGAACGGGTTATCAGGTTTCACCTTGCGGACTGTGAGGAATGCGCCCGCGAATACGAGGCCTTGAAAACCACAAAAAACCTGGCGGGGTCGCTTCCGTCGCTGGACATCCCCCCTGGATTCTGGTCGGAGCTAAGATTAAAGCTCCAGGGAGAAACCAGGCCCCCTAGGTACAATCCGGTGAAGGTATTTTCGTATCCACCGCTCCGGGTCCTCGTGCCTCTGGGGATAGCGGCGGGGCTGGCAGCATTTTCTATAATCTTTCCGCTGCTAGCCATATCAAAACCGCCCCAGCCAGGTCAGCAGGTCCTGGTTGACCAGTATCTTAAGGAACATATGGCGTGGGATCATACGAGGCCGTTTTCAAACGATACGGCTCTAACATATATGCTCACTTCACCCCGGTTCGGGGCACCCGAGGCTCAGCTGCTCTCAAATGGTGCGATGGATCTGAATTCATATGCAGGTAGCGATCGTGGAGCGTATAATGCAGGCTATTCTAACATAGATTCTTCTAACGTAGATTCTAACATAGATAACATAGATAATGTAATGTCAACAGGTGATGACCTTACAAACCGGGGTGATAATTGGATAGGAGATTTGATGATTGGACCATGAAAAGGGTTTTGTGGGGACGATGTACACCTGTTTTCACCCTTATTTTGCTTCGTATTGTAGCTCTACTTTGTACTGTGATCTTCCTGCTTCCCGCGCCCGGCGGAGCGGTCGCCGCTTCGACCGGGCGGAGTTCTATAGATCCGGAGACATCGCCATCGCCGACGCTGTCCCCGCGCGATCTCGTCAGGCGTTCGATGGAGGAGGGACCTTTCGTATCTTACGAAGGTACCCAGGTGGTAGTCTACTGGTTCGCGGGGGGAAGCACGGCCTGCTTAACGAGGATAATTCACAGCAAGCCTAACTTTACGAGGATCGAATATCTTCCATCGGCGGGGCAGAGCTATAGGCTTGTCGTAAGCGATGGGAGATTTACATGGCGTTACGAGCCTTCCCTCCGCGTAGTCTTCCGGAGTCCATGCACATCGAAGCAGGATAAGGAAGGTGAAGATTTCAATCTCCTGGAGCGAAATTACAAATTCGCATTCCTGGGAATGGATTACGTAGCCGGAAGGCAAACTTATGTTATCGGGATTATCCCCAGGCGCGAGGGCAACCCGGCAAAGAAAATATGGATAGATTCCCAGTATCCCCTGATCCTGAGATCGGAGGACTATAATTCTGATGGGGCGTTATACGTGCTTTCATACTTCCTTCGTATAAAATTGCTTAAAAACGTACCTGGTGACGTATTTCAATTTAGAGTTCCAAAAGGTGTCAAAGTTATCCCCCACCCCGGCGAGGAAGACATCGTGCCCGTTGACAGGTTGAGGGAGCGGATCAGCTTCAATATCTCATTGCCGGAAGAGATGCCGCCAGGTTATGTCTTGAAGGGAGGGCGGCTGACGGACCTGGATTCAACAATTAAAGGCGTTCATCTATTATATACCGATGGCCTAAATACTATATCATTTTTTGAAAGACCGGTTCCCCCGGCTACAGGCCATGGAACCCAGGGAAAGACCAGGATGATCCCGGGGGCGTCCCGCGAGATCGAGATAAACGGGAGGCCGGCCCAGTTAAGTAACAGGAACGATGCCAAGGTTCTTCACTGGGAGGCCATGGGCTACAGCTTCGCCCTCATAGGTGACGTAAGCGAGGAGACGCTGATAAAGATAGCGGAATCTGTTGATGTCCCCGGCCCTCAAAGAGAGGGTAACGGCTCGAGAGGTGATGAGCAGAAGATCTTTGAAGGACCCGTCTGGAGGTTTCTTATGGGAATCTTTATATTCAAAGAGTGATTCAGAGTGAGTCGAAGACTGAATTAACGCACATAAGTCTTTGCCACTTTTAAACTCGCCGAACCAAAAATCTTGGAACTTTTTACGTGGTCCGGCGTTATTAAATTGTGACAGGGCAATGAATGCTAACACCGCCTGTGGCGACACCATACAGATAGCTAAACCAACCGGAGAGAAGCTTTCCCGGGTTCGTGAGGCAATTTGATTTATTATGACGTAATTTCTAAGGATAATTTCTATAAATCAGATCCTATAATCTCCTAACCAAATACAGGACTAAATACAAGGCTATAATCCTTTATAGAAGCTATAGAAGCTGGAAGCCATAGAAGAGAAGAATAAGAGATTAAGATTAAGAGAAAAGGGGGCAAGCAAGGTGAGTTTCAAAGAGTTGAAAAAACACTACCTGCCCTATGTGGCGGTGGCAGTGATAAGCGCGCTGATTAGCTCGTTTGTGGTTATACAATATGTCCAGAACAGGCCGCTCTATGCAAGCGAAAACCAGGTCCCGCAACCGCACCAGCCGGTCCAGGTAGCGGCGGCGAGCCCCGTTGCAACAGCGCTTGACGAGAATACCATTGCCGACGTGGCAGAGCGAGTGTCCAAGGCCGTTGTAAATATTGATACCAAAAGGGTCGTACAGGTGTCGATGTCAGATTTCCCCTTCTTCAATGACCCTTTCTTCCGGCAATTTTTCGATGTCCCGGACACGAGGTCGAGAACCGTGCCTGCACAAGGCTCCGGTTTTATAATCAGGTCGGACGGCTATATCCTGACCAATAAGCATGTGATAGAGAAGGCGAAGGAGATCAAGGTTACTCTCGGCGACGGCAGGGAGTTCAATGGCAAGGTTGTCGGCGCTGACCCACTTTACGACTTTGCAGTCGTCAAAATCAATGCCAAAAACCTGCCTACCGTGACCCTTGGTGATTCTGATAAGATTAGGCCGGGGGACTTGGCGATCGCCATAGGCAATCCTCTCGGGTTACAACATACGGTCACGGCCGGGATTATAAGCGGGCTGGCGCGTTCTCTCGAAGATCCACGAGAATCCGGCAGTTACATTCAAACGGATGCAGCCATCAACCCGGGCAATAGCGGCGGGCCGCTGGTCAATATCCGTGGCGAGGTCATAGGAATCAATACCGCAATCATCCCGTCAGCACAGGGTATTGGTTTCGCGATACCGATCAACCAGCCCAAGGCCGTAATCAATGACTTGATAAACAAGGGCAAGGTAACGAGACCGTGGATCGGGATCACGATGCAGGAGCTCACTAAAGAGCTGGCAGACTATTTCGGTCTACCTGATACGCAAGGGATCGTGGTGACTGACGTCGTTCCCGGGAGCCCTGCCGAGAAATACGGTCTCCGGCGCGGCGATGTGTTGAGGGAGGTCGATTACAAGAAAATCACCAGCGCAAAGCAGGTCCAGGACCTGGTCCGCGCAAAGCGGATAGGAGATAAGGTGCTCTTCCGGGTCTGGAGAGATGGCGGGTATAGATACGTGACCGTGGTAATTGGTGAAATGCCAACCTCCCTACCCGATTCGGAGTCTCAAAACGAGTAAAGGATTCCCCGCCTCGTCCCGGGAGCCCCAGGCATCCCCCTGGACATCCGGGAGCTTCCGGGCGGGGATAATTGGGATCGAATAGAATTCTTTCCCCCTTCTTCGAGCGCGGAGGGCGAGCACCCCCCTCAAGCTTGTGCCTTCCGCCAATGCATGTGGGGCGGTCATGTGGCCGCCCGCTTTTTTCTCTTATAAAAATTCCTTTGCCAACCCCTTGAAATATTGGCGGGCTCGATATAGAATTATGGTAGTTAAAACGAAGAATAGATTATTACTATAAGACAACTGAGCCGATAGATTTCTTATCCGACCTTCGGGGCAGGGTGAAATTCCCGACCGGTGGTAATGCCGAGGGGCAGAGTCCACGAGCCGCCTGAGCGGTTGACCTGGTGAGAAGCCAGGACCGACGGTAAAGTCCGGACGGAAGAAGGCGAGATTTATGTAATTTGATCTTGCTTGACTTGCCCTGAGGTTAAACCTCAGGGCTTTTCATATATATCCTGTGATTAGTGCCAATCTGCAATAACCAATTCAAACGAACCAATTAAGTTAGTGCGCAAAAATACCCAGACCTTTCGCAGGTAACAGCTACCAGTGCCGCACAGTGGCCGAGGTGTCTCGCATCTCTCCGCCAGGCGGCCTTGATCTCCGGCCCAACAGCCCTCGGCCGGAGATTACGGAGCGGCCTGCTCGACTAGGTGTAGGTTCCTTGATTTGTGCCAGTTTACCAGCGCGTCCCGGGGATGCCGGTGCTTGCGTGACGGGGCCTTTTGAAATTTGGCAAGGCCCTCGCGCCAAATTTCAACGGAGGCGCGCCGCAAGCGCGCC
>DUMQ01000009.1 GCA_012839815.1 Bacillota bacterium
CATACAGATCAGCCTCATATGCTAAATATGAGGTTATCTTCGACACGAAGGGCAAAAGTACCTTCTCGGAATATTCCGACTACTTATTGAGAATATTCAGCATTTCTACTGCGGAAAATGGGCTAAGACCACATAAGCGGGAAGACCTCATTACAAAGCTGGCTCCCGTGGAATATGACCCGGAGGCCGAATGCCCGACATGGAATAGCTTCCTCGACCGCATCATGGCGGGAAATAAAAAGTTGATCCGTTTCCTTCAAAAAGTTGTCGGATATTGCCTGACGGGGGATGTTTCGGAACAGGTGGTCTTCTTATGCTACGGGACAGGAGCGAACGGGAAATCAGTCTTCCTGCGAACCCTCCTTGCCGTCCTGGGGGATTATGGAAAGCCGATTGACCCCGAGCTTCTCATGGTTCATCGGGGAGGTCAACATCCCACGGGACTTGCTGACCTCATGGGGGCACGGCTCGCCGTCGGCATTGAAACGACGGAGGGACGCCAAATAAACGAAGCCCTTTTGAAATGGGTCACCGGAGGGGATACATTAAAAGCCAGGTTTATGAGACAGGATTTCTTTGAGTTTGATCCAACCCACAAACTGTGTATAGCCACCAACCACAAACCCCAGGTCCATGGAACGGATTATGCCTTCTGGCGGCGAATCAGACTGATTCCCTTTACCGTAACCATCCCGCCTGACGAGCAGGATAAACACTTGTTTGAGAAGTTAAAGGCCGAATTGTCTGGGATCCTCAAGTGGGCGGTAGAAGGTTGCCTTGCCTGGCAGAGGGAGGGACTCGGTATCCCGTCTGAAGTTGCTCAGGCGACAGAGGCTTACCGGCAAGAAATGGATATAGTTGCCAATTTTCTGGCCTCAGAATGCATCATCAATCCACTAGCTAAGGTAAAATCCGCTGACCTTTACTCAGCATATGTCGAATGGTGCCAGGCGTACGGTGAGCATCCATTGAGCCAGCGAAATCTGGGAATTAAGCTGTCCGAGAGGGGATTCCAAAGGCAAAAGAGTGATGGAATATTCTGGTGGCATGGGATAGGACTTTGTTACCAGAAACAGGAAAAACAGGGACGAAGGGACGAACAGGGACCATTTTTCCATATAACACGCGAGAGCTCAAATTCCATAGGTTCATGCCGAAAGTTGGTCCCTGATGGTCCCTATCATCCCTGTTCTGACAATAATTCCCAGAAGGAGGTGCTTGATCTGTGACTCCTTCCGAGCTTTGGTTGACCCTTCAATCCCTTGGCGTGGAGCTATCTCTGAATGCTGATGGTGGTCTCCACGTTGAGGCCCCTGCTGGCGTGCTAACCCCGGCCCTGCGGCACGAGCTATGCGAACACAAGCCCGAGATCATGGCCCTGCTGTCGCGTCGTGTTGGCATAGCTCCCGAGGCTGTGGCCGCCATCAAGGAGATCGAGCCCGTGGCCCTCTCCCTTGGTTGGACAGAGGCCCAGCTGTGACAGATCAGCGGTCTGTATGCTGAGCGTGGCCTGGTTACATTCCTCCATCCTGGCTACAGGATTGGAAGAGTGGAGCGGGAGTATATCGAGCTTGTGATCAAGGAGGGGGATCGCGAGGTCATTCAGAGGTTTTACAACCACCTCGGGAAGCAGCCCTGGACCAAAGATCAAAGAACGGGGGGTGTGAGGGATGGAGCGAAACATGAAAAGGGTCTACACCCTGACAAATAACATCAGGAACCTGGAGCTTTACCAGCACCTTGGCCCTGGAGATTACATGCTTTTCATGGACGCTAAGGGGAGGGGAAGCATTTTTGTAGTCTTCGGCGTGAAGGAGTGCAAGGGCATTCCCGACGGGGCGGGTTACCGCTATACCTTTTCTGCGATATCGCCCTCAGCGGCGACAGGTGGGCAGGCCCGGTTGCTACTCGAAATCGAGTTCGAAAAGCCTAAAAAGGAAATTCGCTTATCCTTTCCGGCCAAGGCTATACCACTACTCTTGGGTTCCTGCGAGCTGTATGTGTTTATCGACAAAAAGCCGGAATGGCTGGATGCTGGCAGCATTATAGACGAGGATACCTTCCTGACGCTGGCGGAACGAGGCGGCGTCTCGTTCGACCTGAAAGAGGTAAGGGATGAGATTCTAAGGTTGGGCACCCTGGTGTTCCTGTTCCAGGCGGCTGTGGATTCAATAAGGCTATGCCAGGAGGCTGAAAAGAAGATAAGACAAGGGGGATGAGCCAGCATGAGGTTGCCGAACAACATCCGCATCTATCGCATTCAGTTGGGTCTAAGCCAGGCCGAACTGATCCGTATGGTCAATGAGCGGTTGGCACTCCGCGGCGAGAACCGCCAAATGTATTTTGTCGACCTTGCAAAAGCCGAGAAGGGAACCGGGCTTTTGAACAAGGCTCAGTTAACTGAGATCGCAAGGATTCTAGGCTTCAAGCCCTGGGCGTTGTATGGCGATGACCCTCAGATCATTCGCCCCGACTATGAAGACGAGTTTGAACCATCGGGGCCTGCGATTGTGAGACCGCGACGCTAGCGTGACGGAATCACGGGAAAGGAGGGGAATGGGCTATGAACATAATCGTCTTCCTCTGCGGCATTGCAGGCGGCATTGTATACTGAAAGACATTAGAATTCCTGAGGGACCGGATGCTTGCTAGAAAAAGGGCAAACTGAAGGCTATAATGTGCCCATTTTTGGGCACCTGCGTTTCCCTGATCTATACCCCACAGCGTGCACGTTTTGTGCATAAGGCATCTCGCTCCTGCTCCCGCTTCGCGTGCCCCGTGCCCCGCGGCACGCGTTGCTTCCCCCTGACATACCTACACCACAGTTGAGTTTTGAGCGGGGGCTTCTCTCCTACGTAGTTTCCACGGCTCCTCCCCCGCCGCTACCCACCTTGACAATTGTCAAAAAGGTCAAATCTTGCAGCGATTTTCGAGGCGGGGTATTACCCGCTCCGCTCGCCGCTGCGAGGGGGCATCCCGGGTCCCCACGCGGGGGCTTTGCAAGCAGCGTCGCGGGGTGCGGCACGCCCTTGCAAGCCAGCCTGTGGGCTCCAGAACGGGCCTAGGAGCCTGTTTGTGGGGCAGGGGAATATGTTTTTCCCAAGGGAACGTCGCTCGACCCGTCCTGAACGAAATCTGAGGCCCGGGAGCGGGGCATAGTAGGCGGGGCAGGGTGGCATGGACGGTCCATAGGCAAGTTGACATAAGGTCCATTACGCGACGTGAGACTGGGCACCAGAACACAGAAAGACGATTCTGAGCCATTTACAAGTAGCAAAATCCGAATTTACAAAATACAAAAGAATATTTCTTAAAATCTTGCAGGATTTCTTGATAGCTCGTCGAATCTCTTAATTGCTAATAAAGCGGGGAGGTGAATAAGCGTGGCTATCGTGGTAAATGTTTCTAAATATACTGATTGTGCAGCGTCCCTGATAGAGCTGTTAATGGCCTGGGGGGAGGATGTTACAGGAGACATGAGCCGGCTCTTACAAGCGATTTCGGAGCTAGATCAGGCAGTGAGAGATGGTAACCTAGAAGAGTGTAGGAGGATTATCGACGGGTTATCGGAGTTGAGGGAGAGGAATACCGAGCTTGAAGAGATGGGAATCTGGAGAAGTATGGAAGAATTATCGAATTGAACATGAGGAAAGGGAAGCGAGCCTGGCGTTGATAGGGCTCGCTTCCCCGAAAGGACGCCCCGCGGCCCGAGGTGTTGAGATGATGCATCCAATTCGAGGTGGTAAGTGTGTTGAGATGTAGCATCCGATTCGAGCCGGGAGATACAAGGTCGACTTCGCGGCCTACGATACATTAAAATGCAGCATTGTTTACTGAGGACTATAATATTTATAATGCCCCGCCTCAATTGCTGCATCCTGATAATCTCCTAAAAATTTGTTAACAAAGAAATGAAAAATAGAGAAAATCCAAGGGTCCCTCTCGGTTTCAGACGGCCTGTATACCGATTCAGAGTCCCCATACATAATGTCCTCTTGATTGGCAAACCATGCATTCCTCCAAACTTCCTCCGTTCGCCCTCCTGGATATTCTATTATAATCCTTCGGTTCAGGCTGCCCGTTGCACTAAGTACCTTATACCCACCATCGGTTACAGACCCTAATGTCAGCGTAAGAAATAAAGAACCATCATACGTGGCTTCATCTAAGATTTCATCTTGCGGAATAAACTCAATTTCAGGTAAATACGAGTTTAATTTTCCCGCCACGGCTCCCTCTAGCATTTTTCGAAAAACTGGGTTTTCTAATGTATTGATGCTTTCTTCTTTTGAGAGCACGGCCACGCTTACACGCACAGACTTTATCCCGTAGAAATGCTTATTCCACGTCCCCGCCCTGACTATATTGGGGGCATACATCCCTAGCAAAATCGAACTTAACGCTATAACAAACATCATCGCGAGCACTCTGCCTAAAAACCTTCTCATCTCTTTCCCTCCCCATTTTTTGAATTCGTCTTTGGCTATTCCTTCCCCCTTCGCCTGATCAACCGCCTTATGTTCTCTATACGCCTCTCGAATTCATCCTCCTCCTCTTCACTCAGATTATGCCCGCACCACGGGCAGAAGTAGGGCACATTATTCCCATCCGAGCCTTCTTCACTGCTCTCCGTCCAGAACTGGCGGCCACAAAAATCGCATGCCCATTGGGTAAGCATATCTCTTCACCTTTGCCTATCGGCTTCAAAGTCGAAATATAAAGGCTAGAGAGGCATTTTCTCTACGCTAACAGCATTATCTCATACTTATGCGACAGGTGGTATCCCATAAATCAATCCCGACGCAGTTTTCTGACCCTATGGGCCTGAGGCATGAGTTTATTTAGCGGGTTTGCTTTCGCCATAGCCTCCCGTAGGTCAGACTCCACGAGGTTGACGTATCTTCTGGTCATGTTCATGGTGGAGTGTCTCAGCATCGCCTGAACCACAAAGGCGTTAGCTCCTCCCCGAAGCGTCTCTATGGCGAATGAATGCCGAAGCATATACGGCGTAACCTTGGTTCCCAGCTTCTTACTATACCTCTCCAGCCTGTCCCCAAATTCATCAACCGTCAGGGGCCTCCCCGAATATGAGCAGAATACCGGAACATTGCCATGCCATGAAGGGTGACGGGCGTTAAGCAGTTCTCTGATAGCCTCGGCTACCTGAGGAGGTATGGGTAATACTGCTTCCTGTCTTGTCTTCGATACGCTGCTCTTTATGGTAATAGATAAGCCCCGCAGGTTTATATCAGCGGGTAGGATTGATAGAGCCTCTCCTGGCCGTATGCCGGTTGCGAGGGTGAGAAGTATCAAGGCGTAATCCCGCAGCCCGGAGAACGTTGACCTATCCGGCAGGGAAAGTAGTCTCTGGAGGACATCCTCTGGCAGGTGTCTGATCTTGCCGGGGTCCTTCTTTTTTGGAATGTCGTGAAAAGGATTCCGAGGGAAGATGCCTTCACGGACACACCAGGAGAAGAATGCCTTGAGGTATTCACGCCTTAAATTGAATGTAGCAGGCATGATATCCTCTGCCATGTATTCGAGTACTCTCTGCCGAAGGTTTGCCGGGTTGTAGGCGTCGGGGTAGCGGGTGAAGAACTGGGTGATATGTTTCCGGTAATCTGTAAGTGTTCTGGGTGCTATGCCTTGGGCCTGCTTCCAAAAGAGGAAATCCTGGAGTGCATCCTGCCATGTCCCTGGAATTTTCTTGTCGATACGCAGAATCTTTCCCATGTAAAAAACCTCCTGATCTGGAATCTGAGATTCACCACCAGGAGGTAACCGTCGGTGTAAACATGGCCTATTTCAGCACCGACGGTCTCACATTTTATGCAGGATACTGGGTCTCATTTCCAATACTGCTCTAGCAGCCCAAATAAAAATGGCAGGGGAGACAGGACTTGAACCCGCAACCTACGGTTTTGGAGACCGCCGCTCTGCCAGTTGAGCTACTCCCCTGCGCATCTCTAAACATATGTTCTATAATTCTAAAAGCAATTTTATAATACCTAATATCGCTGGATTTGTCAAGGGTAGTTAAAAGGTCTAAAAAGGTCGCCAAAAGGTCTGGACGCAGGTCAGGGCTGTGTAAAAGCAACCTCACAAAGAGGAATTTTAAGGTGCGGCGCAGAATAACAGGGAATTAGGGTATGGTATCAAAGTTCTACGGTGCAATGTACGAGGGGGTATTGGATATGGGTGGGGGGCGCCTGATTCCGGATCGCCTGCATTGTCTTGTCTTTACGCTGGCGGCTCTGGCAATGATAGCTATAACAGGAGGGGTTGTATTCCCTGCGGGAGGCGCTTCAGCTGCTGAGCCATCTCTCGACCAGGTTGTATCAGGTATAGAGAAAATAACTATGAACGTAAAGGATTTCCAGGCGGTTTTTATCAATACCCTTACCGAGAATGGTGTAAGCAGGGTTATAAAGCTGCACATAACGTTCAAGAAACCCGGGAAATTCCTCATAGAATACGTGCAACCTGGCGCCTCGACAGGTGCAGGGCAAAGCGCTGGAGGCGTCGGTAGCGACCGGGCCGGAGATCGTATTATACTCTCGGGCGAGGATAGGATATTGATTCCACAGGGCGGCAGGCCGAGGCTCTTGAAGAACCTCGATATATCAATGCTGGATCTTTTAATGTATAGCCTTAGATTCGTGGCGTCTGATATAAACAAGATACATAACCTTGAGTATGCCGGCTCAGATACCATTCTCGGGCGTAAGTGCTTTGTTCTCTCGATGCCGGCCGGCGTCGTGCCTTCTGGCTCTCCTGGTTCAACTGCGAGCGGGCGAAGCGGGGGAGGGACCCAGGAGAAGATCTGGGTTGCGGCGGACGATGCTGCAATACTTCAAGGCGAGGTCTCCGGGCTTTTCGGGATCCGGGCGTTTCTCAAGGCTTCGCTGCCCGAAGCTAGCCCCAGTGGTGCGGCACTCGAGCCGGGTAGGAAGGAATACTCCATGATTGCGCTTGGCTTAGATGGTAATCGCCTCGGGACTATCACGATGACGCAGGTTGCCAGGGGATTATGGCTCCCAACGAAGGCCATTTTTCAGACAAAGGGCGGGGAGCTCGCTCAGGTAATTCAGGAGATAAAGGTGAATACGGGGGTAAAGGACGATTTATTTAAAGTAAAAGAGATTGATGAGATGCGGGCAAAATTCAAAGAGGGCATGTCGCTCCTGGAAAAGAAGCGTTATGATAAGGCGGCGGAGGCCTTTGAGCGGGTTATAGAGCTCGAACCGGCACATACCCTGGCGCGTAATAACTTGGGCCTTGTTTATATGGAGTTGGGGCGGTTTGAGGATGCCGAGAAGCAATTCAAGACGGTGATTGCAACCGAACCTCAGAATGCAGCCGCGTACAATAATCTCGGTTTTATGTATGCCGATTCGGGGAAGGATGTCGACGGAGCGATAAGGCTTATAGAAAAAGCGATCAGTTTGGAGCCTGCGAACCCTGTCTTCATGGACAGCCTGGGATGGGCGTATTACAAAAAAGGCTGGTTGGATGAGGCTACAAGGGCATTGAAGAGAGCTTTGCTATTTGCGACAGAGCTCGCGCCGGATACGTTATCGATGGCCCACTACCATCTCGCTACCGTATACGATGCCAGGAACATGATCCAGGAGGCCCGGTCTGAACTCCGAAAGGCCCTTGAAGCCGATCCGGGAAACCGGAAGGCCAGGGAGATGCTTTCAAAGATCAACAAGAAATAGTATAATCAATTTGAGAACATAGATTACAGCGCGAGGGGTTGGTCGGCTTGGCTTTATACGAGTTTTCGTGTGCATCGTGTGGAGCAAGGTTTGAGGAGCTTGTATCAGGCAATGCCGAGGGCATAAAATGCCCGAGGTGCGGAGCGGCGAACGTTAGGAAGCTGCTCTCAACCTTCGGGTATAGCAGTGGCTCAAGTTTCAAGAGCAGCTCGAGCTCGAGCGGGGGGTGTTCCTCCTGCGGGGGCGGGAGTTGCAGTACATGTGGACGCTAGCGGGTACTATACAGGTGGGCACCATACGGAAGGAGCGATTAAATCGCTCCTTTTCCTTGACACACTTTGTCCTTCTATGATACCATAATAGCGGCTCAAATACCACGTAACTATAGCGGCGCGGTTCAGGTCTTCCCGCCCTGTGGGATATTCCCCGGGCGATATTCCCCCGGTTTTTATGGGGGGGGGGAGCGGGAGGATTGTTTATGCCTGCGCCCGGTTATCTGTTTCGGTTTTTGCCTAACATATGGTCTGCTTCATTTTATTATCACCTTATTCTATGCCTATTTATCTTTAGCGTATTTTTGTGCGTTTATACCTTGGGTGCAGGGGGTGCTGTTACGGGCCAGAATGAGGGCTAGCCCACCGTTTTTGTTTGGGTTTTGTTTGGAAAGCTGAAGCACGGATTGAACCCACGTATTGATTTCTTGATTGACCATGTTCCGAGGAGATGATTCTTAAATTATGGCTGACTTGCGTACGCTTTTCCGGCCGACGTCTGTGGCCATTATCGGCGCTTCAAAAGCTGAAGGCAAGGTAGGTAACTCGATCTTAAAGAATGTAATAAACAGCGGGTTCAAGGGGGATATCTACCCTATTAACCCTAAAGAAACTGAGATCGCCGGTTTGCGCTGTTACCAAAGTATCTCCCAGGTAAAGGCCGAACTGGCGATTATAGTTATACCGACTTCCGGAGTCCTGGCCGCCGCGGAGGAATGCGGAAAGAACGGCGTCAGGAGCCTTATCGTTATAACAGCTGGTTTTAAGGAGACTGGGGCTGCCGGCGCCAAGTTAGAACGGGAGCTTTCTGAGATTTGCAACCGCTATTCCATGCTTTTGGTAGGGCCAAATTGTCTCGGCGTTATGGACACCAGGACGCCCCTGGATGCGTCTTTCGCCCCCAAGTTTGCACTGCCAGGCGATATCGCGTTTATATCGCAAAGCGGGGCGCTCGGCTCCGCAATCCTGGACTGGAGCGTCCAGCGCGGCCTCGGGTTTAGCAAGTTCATAAGCCTCGGCAACAAGGCCGGCCTCGATGAGACCGATTTCATAGAGTATCTCGCTGGCGATCCCGACACAAAGGTCATAATCTGCTATATCGAGAGTATCACGGGCGGCCAGCGCTTCATGGATGTTGCTCACGCCGCCAGCAAGGTCAAGCCCATAATCGTCTTCAAATCAGGTACGAGCGCAGCAGGGGCCCGGGCTGCATCGTCGCATACGGGCTCACTTGCCGGAAACGACCGCGTCTATGAGACTGTATTCAAGCAGTGCAATGTGATGCGCGTCAAAAAGCTCGATGACTTGTTCTCGCTTGCGGTGACATTTACGAGCCAGCCACTTCCCAGGGGCAACAGGGTAGCGATCTTGACCAACGCTGGCGGGCCCGGCATCATCACGACCGACAATATCGAAACCTCCGAGCTGACCATGGCGCAATTTTCGGACCGCGTAACCAAGGCTCTGAAGGCGGGCCTTCCAGAGACGGCCAATATCCACAACCCCGTGGATGTTATCGGGGATGCCCGAGCCGACCGTTACGCCTATGCCATGGAGCATATCTTGTCGGACGAAAACGTCGACAGCATGCTGGTCTTGCTTACCCCTCAGAAGGTCACTCAGCCCGATGAGACTGCCAGGGCCCTTGTGGATATCCGCTCGAGGCATCCCGAAAAGCCGGTCTTGGCTTCATTCATGGGCGGTGAGCTCGTAGCGGGTGCCGTTGACTACCTCGAAAAATCCGGCATTGCGACTTTCCCGTTCCCGGAGCCAGCCGTTGGCGCATTAGATGGGATTACCAGATATGCCAATTGGAGGAAGCGAGCGGAGGAGGGTGGGGAAGAGATCCTAACGCCACCGCCGGACAGGCAGCGGGTTGCCGCCGTTTTTGAGGCGGTCCGGAAGGATGCGCGTACCAACCTGATTGGGAGCGAGGCCGCTCGAGTGGCTGAGGCATATGGAATCCCGGCGGCTCCATCGGTTTTGGCCAGGACGGCTGAAGATGCCGTGAGCGCTGCGGAGAAAATGGGATACCCGGTCGTCTTGAAGTTAGCTGCGCCAAAAATCCAACATAAGACGGACCTGGGCGGCGTCAAGCTCAACATCAAGTGTGCTGATGATGTCCGGAAGAACTTCGACGAGATTATTTCAACAGTACGCGCCAAGATGCCGGATGCGCAGATCTCAGGCGTTGAGGTCCAAAAAATGATGCCTCCGGGCCGCGAGATGATCATAGGGATGTCACGCGACCCGCAGTTTGGTCCGATGATCATGTTTGGTCTTGGCGGGATATACGTCAACCTCCTGAAGGACGTGTCGTTCCGGATGGCCTACAAGCTCACGAGACGACAGATCGAAGATATGATCAAGGAGACGAAGGCCTACACGCTGCTGCGTGGGTTCCGTGGAGAGGCACCGGCCGATATAGACGCCATAGTTGACGCTATAGCCAGGATCGCGCGGCTCACTCTGGATTTCCCCGAAATCGCAGAACTCGATATCAACCCTGTATTCGCCTATGAAAAGGGTCTGTCGGCGCTCGATGTGAAGATCATGCTGGCACCCCCGAAGGAGACGGGGAAGGAGGAAGTGGCGAGCGGCGTAACGCCGGGCAGCGCAGTAGCGCAATAGGCAGTAAGCGACAATTAATAAAGTTAAGTAATAAGTGTTGGCTGGATCAATCGTCACTACAGGTTGCTAGATCAATCAATCGTCGGAATGCAAGCCCGGGGAAATGAGCGCTCAAGGTCGCACGCGTCGCATGCCCGACCGGCCGCTCATTCCCGGGCTTTTTCGGTTGTTGTAATTCCGGACCCAGGGGGTTTCTATATGAGACTTCTCATGTGATTTCTCAATGGTTTTTCGTCTTTAGTTAACATAATATCTATTATGCGACGTTATTGGAAGGAATAAAATGGAAGATATTTGCTTATACCTGCCTGGCACTAGCCGGCTTTAACCTTTAAGGGCTCCCAGCGTGAGCCCTCGCACAATGTACCGCTGGGCGAAAAGCGCGAGCAACGTCGGCGGGAGCATCGCGACAAGAGCCCGGACGGCCATAAACCAGAATTGAACCCCGCGGGTGTCAACAGCGCCCGCCATATGCACGGGTATCGTGACGGCCTGGCGGCTCCCGAGGGTAAGCGCAAAGAGGAATTCATTCCATGTAAAGGCCAGTATGATCAGGGCCGTCGCGGCGATGGCCGGCGCCGCCAGTGGCAGGGAGATATTCCTGAGAATACCAAAATGCGTGGCTCCATCGACAAGGGCCGATTCTTCAAGTTCCACAGGAAGGTCCGCGAAGGTCTGGCGCATGATGACTACAACGAATGGGAGGATGAACGTGACATTCGCGAGGACAAGAGCCGTTCTGGTGTCCAGGAGACTGGCTGAGCGCATCATCAGGAAAAACGGGATAACTGTTACAACGGGAGGCAGCACCCGCTGGGAGAGAAACCACACCGTAATATCCTTATTCTTTATGGCAAAGAACCGGAATCTCGCCAGGGCATACGCGGCCGGAATGCCCAGGATCAAAGCGATGACAGCCGAAAACACCGCAACAATAGTACTATTTAGAAGTGCCCTTTGCGTCTCGCCTATGGATAGTTGGTCTATCCAGTTGGCCAGCGTTGGTCTAAATTGGATAAATGGTATCCCGAGGCCCGCTATTGTAAACGTCTCGAGAGGGCTTCTCAGACTTGTGCTTATGGCCCAGTAAAATGGCATGAAAGCCCATAACGCCGCGGCAACAGCCAGAACCAGTATGATAATACCTTTAGTTCGTTTACGTTTCCTGCTCAACCCCCTGTCCTCCTTTCCTAACATACACGCCATACACGCCGGGCCGTGCCAAGCGCATAATCAATCGTAAATCCGCCTATAATCAATCGTAAATCTGCCGCAGGTGTCTGAAGAATAAGCTCACGATTATCATAACAACGATTAACATTATATACGAGAGAGCGGATGCAAATCCGAGGTCGAAAAATCGCAACCCCGTTCTGTATGTAAAGAGCGAATACACCTGGGTCGCCGTGCCCGGGCCGCCTCCGGTCAGGCTGAAAGGTATATCAAAAAGCTTTAGCGCTTCCGCGAGCCTGAGGAGCAGGACTATAACGATGGTGGGCTGGATTAGCGGCAAAGTTATGTGGCGAAATACCTGCCAGCCGGAAGACGCCTCTATTCTGGCTGCTTCATATAATTCCTCGGAAAGCCCCTGCAGCGCGGCCAGGAATACAAGGAAGCAAAATGGCGTCCACTGCCATATATCCACCAGGGATATGGAGATGGCGGCAAGCCCGGGGTCTGAAAGCCATGGGACTTTCCAGGGTATCAAGCCGTTTATGAGTCCGCCCTCCTCATAGAATATGGTGAAGAAGAGATAGCCTATGGCTATCGGCGTGGCGAAAAGCGGCATTGTGAGAATGGTCCGGAGCAACCCTCTTGCTGGCATGGCGCGGTTAAACAGGATAGCCAGCGCAAGACCCAGCACAAGTTCCACGGCGACCGCGATGACCACGATCTTAAGGGTGATAAAAGCCGCGCTCCGTGCCTGCTCGTTTGTGAAGACCCTGGCGAAGTTGTTCAGGCCGACGAAAACGTCGCCCTGCCCTATCCGGACGTTATAAAAGCTCATCCTCAGCGAGTAGATGAGCGGGAAGATGGTGAATATAAGGACCCATACTACCGCGGGGAGCAGAAAGAGGAATTTAGCCTTGCTTTTCCACAAAGGCTTTGCACCTCCTTTGCGACATGGGGGCCAGGGGCAAATAGCCTCCCTGCGGCCCCCTCATTTCTATTCATAGACCATTATTATTTATAGACCATTATAGCCTATGCCTATTTCTTATAGCTTATCGCCTCCTGGTAGAGCTTGAGCTGCTGGGCGCGGCCGAGCCTGTTTGTAATCTCATCCCGACGAATAGCGGGCGATATTAAAACTCGCCCGCTTGCAGCCCGGAAACCCATGCCCTGCCCCATTCAGTTGGATCCTTCGGCTCTTCGTTGCCTAATATCATTTAGGGACCTCTCATCCACGCCAAGAGTACTAAAGAAGAGTTTCAGGGCCTGTCCCTGACCTATTATCTCCGGGGGAGCGTCGCTATTGCCTTCGGTAACGTCCACATGTGGCAGCTCGGAATACTGTCGCGCCGCAATCTCATATGCGCCGGAGACGCCATATTTTTCAACCAGGGTGATCAGCTCTTCATATTTTTCCTTGCGGGCACCTGCGTGTTTCGACCAGAAAGCGGGGTTCTTTGTTAGAGCGCTTGCGAGGATATCCTGTTTTGCGAGACTCTTCAGCCGCTTGAGGCCCCTTATAACATCCTCGCTCGTAAGCTCAACCATATAGAATCCTCCTCCTTATAGCCTCTATGGGCCGTCTATCCTTCCTCACCTATCCCTTATCTATATCTATCCCTATACTATCTATCGCCTGCGCCCATCTCATGGGGGCAGGATCAACACCCCTAAAACGAGAAACTGGGCACATCGCCGTCAAACCGGCTTGTGCCCAGTTTACCCAGGACTTTGCCCTACACGCTCCGTGAAGCCGGGGAACCCCACCTTCCCTTTCTTGCCAAATGCATTCAAGCTGATCGCCCCTTTCACGGTGTCCTTTCTCCTGTGAATAAAGGCCTCGTTATGTGTTTCGACATCGTCTCGAGAATTCCTTCTTCAAAAGCTTCTTAAAAATGATTAGTACATAGTTCCTTCCTACCCGTTTCGCGCCTTAACCTTAATATATATTATTTCGAAAGGGAATACGAAATATTGCACCAAAATGATCTTCCGAAAATGATCTTCCGCCCGCTGTGTTTGGCCCGCTTCCTTGGTGGTATAATGTTCTCCTGTTATACTATGACGAAGAACTAAGGTTGACGCCTAAAACGCCACCCAGAACCCCGGCAAGCAGTGAGAGAGCTATGCGCTCAAGCATCCCGGTGGAGGCGATGCCTTCCATCCCTCCCGCGCCTAGCGACCCTATAGCCAGGATCGCGAGGATATATACCATACCCACGGTGCCCCCGACTATGATTCCGCGTCGTTTATACCTCTTGCCCGCTACGAATCCCCCTATTATGACCGCGGCATAGCTGATCCATGTCAGGATCACCGCCATAAACTCCTGGTGAAAATCAAGGAAGAGGGAAACAATGGCCATCGAAAGGCATCCAACGGCGAGAACAACCCAGGCATACACGAGACCAGCGAAGATCGCAAGAATGAACACACCCCCACACCTCCCGGGGCTCAGAAATATGTCGAGCAGGGGTGGACCCTTCTCCTGTACCCAAGGATATTCAACTCCTGACCATATATGCCTACATGATTCTCCTGGTTGGACCCCCACACGGCCCGTGGCGGCCCGTGGCACCGCATGGCCCGGGCAAGCACACCACCGGGAGGATGCCAGAGGAGCTATTCGGAAGGATGAAAACGAGCAGGATGAAAATGAGCTTCAAAAAAAGAAAATGGTCGGGGCAGGCGGACTCGAACCGCCGACCTCTTAGTCCCGAACCAAGCGCGCTACCAACCTGCGCCATGCCCCGACTGCAACGATTATAGTATACCTGAATAGCGGAGGAATGTCAATAAACTCTATTTTTGCGTTAGCGCGAGGTACAAGAGGTACATAGAGGGAAAAAGTATGATAGTCGCGGCGGCTACCACGCCCGAGTCATTTACAGCAAACGCGGCTGCGCAGCCGGCAAGACAGCCCGCGAAACCCCGCGTGAATGCCGGATTTTGCTGCCACAGGGACACTAAGAGGCCCACCGGACGTACCACCAAGACAGAAAACACAAGGATGAAGCTCAGCAGCACCTTGGTCCAGACGGTGTAGCGTATTAGTTTCAGATTCATTGATATTTTCCTCATTATGATGTCTCCCAGGGCAGATGGTCCCCCGCTTGCAACCACTTCTACCGTCTTGCCCCAGTGCGATTCGTCGGCCCCTCTCACCAACGAGTCGAAAAGCGATATCCCGACGACTATGACAAAGCAGATAGCCATCAACCCTAACAGCTTGCGCGTCGTAACGCGCCTTCCTGCAAACCCGGTGTATGAAACTCCAAAGGCCACCACCGCCGCTATAGTGCCCCCGAGATTGGCGCCAAGCGATGGCATCGCGAGCACGAGGGTCGCCAGGGCGAAAACCGAAATAACCAGCCATCTGGCCAGGCGCCAGGGCTGGGAGGCTGGGGTTATGCGCCACCGATCAAGAAAAGCAGCCGATGCAATTATCGAGGCTCCTATGAGAATGCCCATATACTCATTCCCTATGCCGTAGTACCGCGCTCCCCCTATGACATCATAGCTGAGCACGGAGCCTTGAATAAGCCTGGCGCCGTAAAGCGTGTCGACGATTAGCGCTGTTGTTGTCGCGAAACCCGCCAGGGCAAAAGGACCTAAAATGTCCCCTCCAAGCCTTCGACATACCAGAGCGATTATCAGCGCTCCCGCCCCTATCTTCAGCGCCTCGCCGGCTATGCTCATCTTAGGGAACAGCGAAGTAAGGAGCATGGAAAGGGGAGCGCTCACCATCGCGAGGAGTATAACCTGTCCGCAATGGATAACCCATAACGGAAGGCGATATCTCAGCAATATCAGGCCCAGTGCAACTATGACCGAAAGAATCTGGGAGATCACAAAGCCTTTCGACAACGGGGTTCTCTGGTTGTATTCAAGGATGAGCCTGTGCTCGAGAGCCAGCATTACATCCATGACCCCTCCCCCGGGGAGCCTGCCTGACGGCGCCACGCCGGTGCCGGGAGGTATTACGGGCGTTGCGGGTGCCGGGGGGACGCCCGGTGATATGCTTCGCAAGGGCCGGCCCAACATGGAGTACGGA
Organism: Bacillota bacterium; assembly: GCA_012839815.1. Taxonomy (GTDB): domain Bacteria; phylum Bacillota; class SHA-98; order Ch115; family JABLXJ01; genus JABLXL01. Next base: position 15,852 of record DUMQ01000009.1, read on the forward strand.
GCCTTAATGTCGAGAAAATCCAGGATGGTGGGGGCTATATCTATGTTGGTTACGATCCCACGCCGGCGCGTGGTTGCTGATGTCAGGAACCCATGCTCAATACCCGGCCCGAGGCAAGCGATGGGGCTAAGGGCATTTGTCGTTCCAAAGACAGAGGCCGGCGGCGTTGGAGAGACAAGTATCAAGAGGTCCTTATCGAGATCCATCAGGGGTAGCACTTCAGCGAGAAAGCCGTCGGCAGCTGCGAGCGCAGCCCGCTTATAATACACAACCATTTCATCAGTCATGCTAGCCCGGAAACGCTCGACCCTCGCTGTGTCTCCAAGGTCCACGACGATGAGGCTAGCCTTCGTATAGACTTCCTTGAAACGTTCTACCAGGGCGTCTATGTTAGTCCTGACCCCCCCGGGGAATCTCACATCCCTTTTCGTTGTTTTGCGCCCTACATCTCCCAGGTCGACCCTGCCATTTTTATCCATGGCTAGGGAAACCCCGGGCCGGGCAAGTTCATCTATGCTATCGGACGAACCGATGACTGCGACGCGCAGGCCGCTTTTGCGAATCGCTTCACCGAGGGCTCCCGGTTCCACCGTATAATATTCCCGGCTATTGATCCTCATAAGATCAGCGATATAAGGGTGAACAATAACAGCATCACCGGGATCCATGCCGGTATTGCGCCTATAGACTTCAAAAGCAGATGCCCCTTCGTAGTTTTCCGTTCCATTGAACCCGAGTTCGGAGAAGGCCGATCCTTGAGCGCGTGTCCCGGCGCCGATGGTTACATATGTATTCCTGGGTATGGTGGCTCGCGAGGTCCTGGTATTCATCAATCCGATGGCTCCCCGGTCGAGGATGCGACTGAAATTCGGCAGGCCTGGCGTAGCCCATTCATCAAGCGCCGTTCCATCGAGAAGGATGAGGATCACCTTGCCGGGGATCAGGCGCCCCGAAAGGGGGCGGGACGCCAGAGCCATAGGCGCAAGGGTGACGGATACCAGGACCAGGATGATAGTGATGATAGTGATAGATATGAATTTCGGTAGATAAAGGCGATAGAGGCCTGCGCCCCTCGGGTTTATACCTGTATTCATATTTATATTTATGTCTGTGGAGCTTCCATTCGGGTTCATGTTCGTGTTCGCGTTCGAGATGATATGAATCATGGCGTGAAATAGACCCATCCTTTCAGGGCTTTTAAGGGATCCCTGCATGCCCATGGCGATTTGCCCGTGGAGATTGCTTCTAAAAAGGTTTTTAAAAAGTCTTAAAGCGCGTGACCGGAGGCCATCAGGTCCTTATAAAGCTTATCCGTGCGCCTGAGCATTGTTTGGAGGTTGAAATCCTCCTCAACCTTTAAACGGGCCAGGGAGGCCATGGCCCGGGCCTTATCCGGCTCGCCCAGGGCTCTTTCTATCGCGTCAGCAAGCGCGGCCACGTCGCCAGGTGGGACGAGCCGCCCGGTCATCTCATTGATTACCACCTCGGAAACACCCCCTACATCGCTTGCGACAACCGGGACGCCAGCAGCCATAGCCTCCAGGATGGTTATGGACATGCCCTCCGAGAGCGTTGGCAACACAAACAAGTCCAGGGACTCGAGGATGGCTGGGATGTCATCTCTAAACCCGAGGAATCTGACACTCGATTGGATATCGAGGTCTTGCGTGAGCTTCTCCAGCTCCGGGCGCTGAGGGCCATCCCCTACGACCAGGAAAACCGCGTCCATACCGCGGTCGAGTAGCTGCCGTGCAGCTTTAATGAAAACATCGACACCTTTGGCCGGGATTAGGCGGGCTATGGTGCCCACATGGACCCGGCCGATCCGGCAATCCCCCCTTAGGCCGCCGTTACGGCGAGCCATTTCGGAAGCTTGCTTGAAACGTGAGATATCTATACCGTTGGGGATGCATACAACCCTCTCTTGGGATGTTCCCTTCATTGAGAGGTATTCCTTCCGGAGCGCCTCGGAAATCGTAATTACACAATCAGTTCGGCTCGCCAGGGCAGATTCAAGAGCCGCGAAGAGTACGCCCATGGGTGTCCCCCGCGTCCTCTCTATGATCGTGTTGTGGATCGTATAAACCGAGAACGGCCGGCATGGGCCACGCGAAAGGAAGACCGCCACGCGCCCCAAAATTCCTGCCTTGAAACCATGGCAGTGAACTATATGGGGTCTAAACGATATTATATATCTCCGCAGCAAAGAGATGGCCCTGGCGTCGAGAATAGGGTCAATGCGGCCCGTTATAGGTATAGGGAGCACCGTAGCCCCGGCATCCTGCAACGCCCCGGTGAGAGACGAATCGGGCGACTCCTCGTATGGACCGCATGGTCCCGCCACGGCAATAACATATGCGTCGGAGGGCAGCCCGCGAACGAGGTTTAAGAGATGCTGTCTCATACCGCCGGCCGCGGGGCGCATAACATACAGGACTCTAATCCGCCCATCAGGTGCGGGTTGCGCATTTCCCACCGGAGATCCACGACCCTTCAATTCATAGCGTCCGTCATATCATAGTCATAGTCATAGTCATAGCGTCATAGCGCGGCGATACGGGAGGCCATGGCACGGATATGATCGGGCGTCGTGCCGCAGCACCCTCCAATTATGCTTGCCCCGGCACTTACGAGTTCCACCATGCTCTCCGCCATGCTTTCAGGCAGCTCGCTATAGACCGTGACCCCATTTACAAGGCGTGGCAGGCCCGCGTTGGGTATTGCGGCTATTGGAAGCTTCGTGGCCACCGCCATTTCTGAAACCACGCTTATCATATCCCTGGGGCCTGCCGAGCAATTGGCACCCAGGGCTACAACTCCTCGAGGTGATAATGCTGCAACGGCCTCCGCCGGCGATACCCCCATTATCGTCCTCCCTGAGGTTTCAAATGTCATCAAGCACATAACCGGCAACCGGGTGGAAACCTTTACGGCATCTACAGCTGCTTGCGCCTCCTGCAGGTCGCTCATGGTTTCGATGCAAATTAGATCAGCACCGCCCTCCTCAAGAGCTCGCGCCTGCTCGCCGAAGATATCCAGCGCAAGCTCCCGCGTAAGGCTTCCGAGCGGCTCCATAAATTCCCCGGTCGGCCCTATTGACCCGGCAACCAGCAGGCCCTCCCCTGCCACCTCGCGCGCGAGCCTCGCCCCGGCAATATTGAACTCCCTGGCGCGGTCGCCGAGCCCGAACCGGTTAAGCTTTATGCGGTTGCCCCCAAAGGTGTTGGTCTCCAGCACCATCGCACCAGCCTCGCGGTACATCCTGTGGACATCTTTCACCCTTTCGGGTTGGTCTACATTCCACCTCTCAGGGCATTCTCCGGGGGCAAGGCCAGCAGTGAGCAACATTGTGCCCATGGCTCCATCAAATAATATAATGGCTTTACCGAATCTGGATAATACATCCTGTCTTGTCGTAGACATCGCCAATAGGACCCTCCCTGCTGTTAACGCCGCTCGGGCGCAACATAACCTTATATTAATACAATATAAATATATCCTCATAAAAATATCTCATAATATCTCAGTTCAAAGCCTCCAAGAGCGCCATTACGCCTATTCCAACGGAGATCGGGAAGACGAGGCTTTTAGTCCTGAACGCCGCCAGTAAGGTGGGAATAGATGCAATAAGATATTTATTGCTGGCGCTCAGACACAGATGGTCGCGGCCGCCGGGCATCAGGATAGCTGGCGCGAGGAGCGCGGCAAGGACGGCCACAGGGACGAAACCGAGCCAGTTAAGCAGCCACTCCGGCATCTTTAGTTTGCTCAAGATCATGAGCGGCAGGACACGGGATGCATAGGTAACAGCGAACATTCCTACAAGCATCAGGGCAAATGTCTTCCCGTCCATTGCTCCACCAATACCCCCACTGTGGCGCTGATCAGCGTGGCCAGGATTACACTCCAGGCGCTCCAGTCGGAAAGGGCGAAGCCAACCGCGATCAGGCCGGAGATTATAGCGACGAATAAGGCGGTGCCATTCTTGATTTGAGGAATCACAAGGGCTATGAACATCGCGGGCAGGGCGAAATCGAGGCCCAGCTTCGAGCCATCGCCGATTAAGGCGCCGGCTGCGGCACCGGTAAACGAGCTCATGACCCACGATAGATATGCGACAAGGTGAAGACCGAAAACCTGAAGCCCTTGAGGCTCGCAACTTGAGTACTGCCCGATACCAACGGCGTATGTTTCATCCGTAATCCCAAATGAAAGAAACGCCAGAGCCAGGGAGGAAAGGCGACGGAAATAGGGCACCAGCGAGGCGCTGAAAAGTAGGTGCCTCAGGTTTACAAGGAGAGTGGTAGAGACAATAGCTGCCGCCGTGCCGCCATTGGCGAGCATCTCTACGGCTATAAACTGCGCTGAGCCTGCATATACAGCGAGAGACATGGCGGTAGCTTTCATAACAGAAAGTCCAGCCTGCCTGGCCAGAACCCCGTAAGCGAACCCCAACGGGATATACCCGATCACTATGGGGACCGCGCTTTTCACTCCCAACAAAAAGGCCGGATACCGCGGCCCTGTCTGCATATGGCAATGTATTATACGTGTCTCAGCTCGCAACGTTTCATCTCCATAAACAAGTTGCTTTATAAACCTGGCTGCTCTTGGGAAGCAGCCTGCACCAGGAGGGCGCACTCAAGCCTCTTTTTCATGAGCGCGCACCCCAGCTCATAGGGGTGAAAGATGTCCCCGTGAAACTGATCGGCATTGGCGTGGCAGCCCCCGCCGCAGTAAAACCTGGCCCAGCAGGAGCTGCATTTGGGTTTGTTGTAAATATGGGCGTTCTTAAACGTTCGCCGGATATTCTGGTCCCTGATGCCGGAAAAGACATCCCCTATGATATACTTCCTGCGCCCCACAAACTGGTGACAGGGATAAAGCTCTCCCGCCGGCGATACGGCGAGGTATTCATTGCCGGCGCCGCATCCCGTAAGGCGTTTGTAGATGCATGGCCCACCGTCGAGGTCTACATTGAAGTGAAAGAAGGAAAACCCCTCCCCTCTTCGCCTCGACTCCAAATACAGCCGGGCCAGTCTATCGTATTCGGCCTCGATAGCAGGCAAATCCTCGCTTCTCAGGCCGAAAGCTTCCGTCTCTGCTGCTACAACGGGCTCCACAGAGATTCTTTGGAACCCAAGATTAACCAGGTGCATCACGTCGCGACTGAAGTCCAGGTTCTCCCTGGTGTAGGTGCCGCGGACCCAGTAGTCCAGCCCGTCGATGGACGCAAGAAGGCCCTTTATCTTTGGCAGGATGATATCATACGTTCCCCGGCCATTTGGGAAGTATCGCATATTATCGTTGACCTCGCGCCGGCCATCAAGGCTCAGGACGACGCTGATATCGTGCTCCCTCAGAAAGCCCGCGACTTCTTCATTCAGGAGTACGCAGTTGGTCGTGAGGGTGAATTTAAGTTCCTTGCCGTATCTCGACGCCTGGCGCCGGCCGTACTCCACTGCTGCCTTCACAGTCTCAAAGTTCAATAAAGGTTCCCCGCCAAAGAAGTCGATCTCGCAGTGGGTCCTGTTTCCCGAGTTTGCAAGGAGGAAATCAATGCTGCGCCGGGCCACAGTATCGCTCATGCTGGCCTGGCTCTGCTCTCCCCTGCCTGCGAAGCAGTAACGGCAACGCAGATTGCAGCCTTCGGTTATAATCAGGCAGAGGGCCTTGACGATAGTATCGCCTGCCGGATGGTACGCGCCGCCCACCGGGTCGCCAGCGGCGAGGAGGCCGCTCGCCCGCAGCTTGTCCAGCTCAGCGAGGACCTCCAGAATCTGCTCGACCGGGTAGCGTCCTTTTAGAGCTTCAACCACCGCCCGTTCACTGGCTGCGCCATCTTTTTCGCAGTCGTAATAATCAAGGACATCCCATGTAATCTCGTCAATTATGTGGAGGGAGCCGCTCCCCACATCAAGTAGCACCCTGAGATCATCAAGGCGAAATCTGTGCCAATCCCTGTCTTCTACCCAAGAGGCCATATCTATCACCTAAATTAAAATATATAGCTCTTTTTGCCATATGTCAAAAACTATTGCCATCAGGTCCTTTGCTGAGGTTTTGACATAAGGTGAGGTGTTAGCTATTTCCTCACCTCAACCCTCTCGAAAAAAGGCCGCAATTTGCGGGCCGCATCCTCAAGCCAGTCACCGCTGTATGGGCGCCGGCCGGCAAAGGCCTCGTCGAGCGTCGGCCCCGGCATGTACTGCTGCAGCACATACTTTCTGGCGCCCGCCAGCCACCGGCCTATTTCAAGCAGGTCCTCCCCGGTGATAAGGCCGGGGGCGACTGTGGTTCTAAATTCATAATCCACCCTGCTCGACCGGATCAAGCCGATCGAGGCATCAATGTGCCTCAGGTTCACCTGCGAACGTGTGAGTTCCCGGTACTTACCAAGGGGCGCTTTGATATCCATGGCGACATAGTCGAGCAGGCCCCGGCCGAGCAACTCATCAAGGATTCGAGGGTTTGTGCCGTTGGTATCAAGTTTGACCTTGAAGCCCAGGCTTTTAACCTCGCGCGCGAATCCACCGAGCTCTTCCTGCAGGGTTGGCTCGCCGCCCGTAATGCAGACCCCGTCCACGAGGCCCGCCCTGCTCTCTAGGAGCGCCAGGATCTCTTCTTGCGGGATTCGGGGGAGGCTTCCCGCCTCCAGCACTAGATCCCTGTTATGGCAGTAAGGGCACCTCATGTTGCACCCGCCTGTGAAAACCGTGACGCAGATATTTCCCGGGAAGTCCACCAGGCTGGTCTTTTGGATTCCTCTTATCACTATCATATCATCATGTTACCGTCCTATCCCGACCATCCTGCTGGCCGGATCATCTCGTCGCTATAAACGCTATGAAATCCTGATCCATGCTGACCGGACCGTATCAGTCTGCCTGGACATCGCCAATAACTCGTCTTGAAGCCGGAGTTCGAGCCAGCTATGCGACGATGTATTCCCTCCGGTCGGCGAACTCGCTCCGCTTGCCCTTATTCCAGTTTTGAATGGGCCTGTAGAAGCCCACCACCCTGCTCCACACCTCGGCAGGCTTTCCGCACACCGGGCATGATGGGTGCTCGCCCGCAATATAGCCATGATCGGGGCAGATGCTGAAGGTCGGGGTTATTGTGAAATACGGTACCCTGTACCGTGACATGACCCTCTGGAGCAGCCTCTTGAGCGCGTCTATATCCTCGACGCGCTCCCCGATGAATCCATGGAAGACCGTGCCGCCCGTATACTTCGTCTGGAGCTCCTCCTGCAGGTCGAGGGCCTCGAAGATGTCGGATGTGAAGCCGACCGGCAGGTGGGTGGAATTTGTATAATAAGGCTCTTCCCTACCGGCGGTGATGATATCAGGGTAGGTTTCTTTGTCGATCCGGGCGAGCCTGTAGGCCGTCCCCTCCGCAGGGGTGGCCTCCAAATTGAACATCTGCCCCGTTTCCTCCTGATAACCCACCAGCACACTCCGCATGAAATCCAGGACCTCCAGGGCAAACTTGTGGCCCTCGGGGGTCGTAATATCGCGACCCATGAAGTTTAGCAGGGCCTCGTTCATGCCAACAAGTCCGATGGTATTGAAGTGATTGTGCCAGTAGGTGCCGAAACGCTGCTTGATGGAATTCAAATAGTGACGGGAATAGGGATAGAGCCCGGCTTCCGTCATCCGCTCCAGGATGTTTCTCTTGATCAACAGGCTCTCCCTGGCCAGGTCCATTAGCCTTCTCGTCCGCTCGAAGAATTCATCCCTCGATTTAGCCAGGTAGCCAATCCTGGGCATGTTGAGCGTAACCACGCCGATGGAGCCCGTAAGGGGATTGGCCCCAAACAGGCCCCCGCCGCGCTTGCGGAGCTCGCGATTGTCAATCCTGAGCCTGCAGCACATGCTGCGGACGTCCTCAGGAGAGAGATCGGAGTTGACAAAGTTGGCGAAATAAGGAATGCCGTATTTCGCCGTCATCTCCATGACCCGCATGATGACGGGGCTGTCCCAGTCAAAGTCCGCCGAGATGTTATAGGTTGGGATGGGGAAGCTGAATATTCGCCCCCGGGCGTCGCCCTCCATCATAACCTCGCAAAAGGCCGTGTTCAGCATGTCCATTTCCTTTTGGAAGTCCTTATACCGGGCGTCCTGTAGTTTGCCGCCGATGATGACGGGCTCCTCGGCGAGCATTTTGGGCACTACAATGTCCATGGTTATATTCACAAACGGAGTTTGGAAGCCTACACGGGTTGGCACATTCAGGTTGAAGATGAATTCCTGGAGGGCTTGTTTAACCTCCTTGTAGGTCAACCTATCAAAAGCGATGAAGGGGGCGAGATAGGTATCAAAGTTGGCAAATGCCTGGGCGCCGGCGGCCTCGCCCTGCAGTGTATAGAAGAAATTGACCACCTGGCCCAGGGCTGTACGGAAATGCTTGGCGGGGGCGCTTTCGATCTTCTGCGCCACCCCACCAAACCCTTGCATCAGGAGATCAGCAAGGTCCCAACCGCAACAATAAGGGGCCAACAGGCTCAGGTCGTGTATGTGGAAGTCGCCACTCCTGTGAGCATCCCGGACCTCCTCGGGGTAGATCTTTTCCAGCCAGTAGCGTGAGGTCACGGCCGAGATCACGTGGTTGTTGAGTCCCTGAAGGGAATAATTCATGTTGCTGTTTTCGTTTATCTGCCAGTCCTGGCCGCCAACATACTCTTCGATCATCTTTTCCGCGTTGACCAGGAGGTTACGAAATTCGCGAAGATCTTCGTGTTGTTTACGGTAAAGTATGTAGGCCTTGGCGGTCTTCGTTTGGCCGTGTTCGATCAGGACCCTCTCGACGATATCCTGGACATCCTCGACCATTGGTATACGGTCGGCAAACTCCCGGACCAGGATCGTGACCACCTCGTTTGAGAGCTCGCAAGCCAAGCGCCTATCTTCGATACCAACCGCCTTGCCAGCCTTAAAGATGGCATTGATGATCCTCTCCTGGTCGAAATCCACTACCCGTCCATCCCGTTTGATTATCTTCTTTAACATCGCCTGACAATCTCCTCCCCCATCCCGTCTTGCCTCATTACTTAAAAACCCCAGGCCTTCGTCGAGGCTGGGGCGTATTATAATACCTTGCGCCTTCCCAGGGCCAATTCCGCAGAGGTATTCTCCATCCCACGACAATTCTCCTCCTGGGTCGCCCTTCTTTTTTATGCTGGACTACCCTACGGCACGTTCATAGAACCAGCCACCAATTCCTTCCCTCCCGTTCCAGGAGATCGCAGGCTTCCCGCGGCCCCCATGTCCCGGCGGGGTAGATGGGCAAGGCCACCTCTCCCTCTCCGGTTGCCTCCCTAGCTGCCGTCCAGGCATCAAGGACCGGCTGAACAAAGGCCCAGGTCTGCTCGATTTCATCCCAGCGGGGGAAGATGCTCTGGTCGCCCCGGATCAGGTCAAAAAACAGCCGCTCATAAGCCTCGGGGGAATCTTCAGGGTAGTCGCAGTTTTGGCAGTAATTCATTTTAACCGGGACGATCCTCCCGCCTGGCCCGAGCTCCTTTGCGTTGAATTGGAGAAAGACCCCTTCCTCCGGTTGGATCTTGAGCACGAGCAAGTTAGGTTCAAGGGCCCCGAATTCCTTAAAGTAGAGGGTTCCAGGCAGCGCACGAAACTGGATTACGACCGCGGCCGAGCGCTCTGGCATTCGCTTGCCGGTCCTGAGGTAAAAAGGCACGCCTGCCCAGCGAAAATTGTTGATAAAAAGACGCATAGCGACAAACGTCTCGGTGCGCGAGGAGGCGGAGACTCCCTCCTCCTCTCTATATCCCCGCACCGCCTCTCCATCAACATTTCCGCCCGTATACTGGCCGCGCACCACATCCCGTGCCACGGCATCCTGCGTGAGCCCCTGGAGGGCGCGAATCACCTTGACCTTCTCGTCGCGGATCGATTTAGTGCGCAAGTCCACCGGCGGCTCCATCGCCACCAGGGCCACGAGCTGCATGAGGTGATTCGGAAACATATCCCTGAGCGCCCCCGCCTGCTCATAATACCGGCCTCGCGTCCCAACCCCCTGACTCTCATTGATGCTGATCTGGATATTATCGATGTGTCTGTTGTTCCATAGGGGTTCAAAGAGGGAGTTGGCAAACCTGATCACCATTAAATTCTGAATCATTTCCTTCCCCAGGTAGTGGTCGATACGATAGATCTCTTCCTCGGCAAAAACGCGCGCCAGCCTCTGATTTAGCTCCCGGGCGGAGGCCAGGTCGTGCCCGAAGGGCTTCTCGATCGCGATCCGCAGCCAGCCGCCTCCCTCCGCCACCATGCGGCTGGCGGCGAGTTGGTCCACGATGGGGCCGAAGTGCTCAGGCGCCACTGCAAGGTAGAAGATCCTGTTTCCCCGCGTTTCCCGGATCCGGTCCATGTTCGCGAGGAACTCCTTAAGGCGCAAAAAGCCTGCAGCCTCGCCGAGATCGAATTGTTGATAATAAAAACTTTCCAGGAAATCACCACATACCCCGATTTTAACCTTGCGGGAAAACTCCTTGACCGCCCGGCAAACTTCGTCCCGGAACGCTGCCTCGCTGGCTAGCCTCCTTCCGATGCCCACGACCCCGAAGCGCTCCGGCAGCCGCCCCTCCAGGTAGAGGTTGTACAGGGCTGGAAACAGCTTCCGGCGGGCGAGATCCCCCGTAGCCCCAAAGATCACAAGTATGCAGGGATCGAGCCGGTTTTCACCCATGGCCCACATTCTCACTCCTTGTCTTCGGGATCCCGCCATTCTGTATGGAAAACACCGGGCCGGTCCAGGCGGCGGTAAGTATGGGCCCCGAAATAATCGCGCTGCGCCTGGATGAGGTTGGCGGGCAGCCTTTCCGCCCGGTAGGCATCATAGTAGGTCAGCGCGGAGCTTAGCGCGGGCGCGGGTATGCCCGCGAGGGCCGCCTGGCTCACCACCTGGCGCCAGCTGGCCTGGCTGGCGGCAATTACCTCCCTGAAATAAGTGTCGAGGAGGAGGTTGCGTAACCCTTGATCCCGTTTGTAGGCCTCCATGATGTGATTCAGGAGCCGGGCGCGGATGATACAGCCATTTCGCCAGATCTGGGCCACTTTGGCCAGATCCAGCTCATAACCCCATTCGTATACGCGAGCCGCCTCCTTGAGGAGGGCAAAGCCCTGCGCATAGATGCAAAGCCTGGCGGCGTAAAGGGCCTTGCGGAGATTCGCCAGGAATGAACGGATTTCGCCTCGCTCACCTGCGCCTGGTTCCCCTGTGGATCTGGCGGCCGGACTGGTGAGGACCCGGGCGGCCTGCTCCCGCTCCTCCTTGAGTGCCGAGAGGAAACGAGCGGAGACGGCCGCGGTCAGGGATGGCACCGGCACGCCCAGGTCCAGTGCAACCTGCGCTGTCCACTTCCCGGTCCCTTTCTGCTCAGCCTCATCCCTGATGAGCTCCACCAGGGGCATCCCTGTTTCCTTGTCAATCCTGCCCAGGATATCCGCGGTAATTTCAATAAGATGGGACTCGAGCTCTTCACGGTTCCACTCAGCGAAGATGCGGACCATTTCGGGCGCAGTAAGGCCGAGGAAATCCCGCATGAGGTGGTAGGCCTCTGAGATCAGTTGCATATCCCCGTATTCGATGCCATTATGTACCATCTTCACGAAATGCCCGGCCCCATCCGGACCGAGGTAGGCGCAACAGGGCTCTCCATCCGCCGCCCTGGCCGCGATGTCGAGAAGGACCTGCCCGGCCAAGTCCCAGGCCGCCCGAGGTCCACCTGGCATGATGCTCGGCCCGTGTCTTGCCCCCTCTTCCCCGCCGGAGATCCCCACGCCCAGGAAGAGGAGACCGTGTTCGCCAAGCTGCCGCTCCCGCCTCTGCGTATCCCGGAAGAAGGAGTTGCCCCCGTCAATGAGGACATCCCCCGGTTCAAGCAGGGGGATAAGCTCAGATATGAGGGCATCGACCGCTTCGCCCGCCCTCACCATGAGCAGGATCTTTCGAGGCGGCGTCAAGACTTGCGTGAGCTCAGCCAGGGAATAGGCGGGCACGACATCCTTCCCCCGGGCGACCCCGTGCACGAAGTCATCCACCCTGCTTTTTGTCCGGTTGTATACGGCGACGCGATAACCCTTATCCAATAGGTTGAGTACAAGGTTCTGGCCCATCACCGCCAGGCCGATCACGCCCACGTCCGCATTCATAATCACGCTTTTTCCTCCCCGAATCAAATTTCCTTAAATCTTCAGGCATAATGGGCCGTTACTTTAAGTATTCCCATAAGGGGTCGCAGACATTTTCATCGCTTACTGGTGCCGCCGTATGTAGCGGATATTCTATTTCATGCTCAAAAACAGCTGATAAAAAAGCGTCATATCGAGACTCCTGCGCACAGTTGAGGCCAGCCTCTCATAGGCTCTTTCGCGCTCGCTCTCCGAGGAACCTGTGGGGCCGCAGAGAGGTTTAAGGCCCTTTCGTGTCCTGAGCCAGTTGACGAAGCGATGCCGGAACGAATCGTTATCGAAAATGCCATGCAGGTAGGTGCCAAAAACAAGACCGTCTCCCCTGATGGCCCCGTCTAAGACTGAGACATCCCGCCCCGAGCGGGAAACGATCCGTAAGAGTGGCCGCGCCTCGGGACCGAGACGCGAGATGCCCATATGAATCTCGTAGCCTCTAACCTTCCTCCCGGCCAGCCCCGCGAAGGGCCCGTAGTCTGCTTCGATCAGGGCCTCCGCCTGATGGGTCATCTTATCCGGCTGCAACTCAGTAATCATATCGAGCAGACCTAATCCGTCAATACTATTCCGCTTCGACTCGAGACCCAGGGGATCCCGTAGCTTGCGACCGAGCATCTGGTAGCCGCCGCAGATTCCCACCACGGGCACCCCTGCCTTCGATAGAGCCACGATCTCGCCCGCGCGCCCCGTTTCGTGAAGGTATGCGAGGTCATCTATGGTATTCTTGGTCCCGGGTATTATGACCACGTCTGGCCACCCGAGGCTGTCACCCCTACGGGTATAACGGACCTTTGTTTCAGGCTCGGTCTCCAGAAGATCAAAATCGGTAAAATTAGAAATATGAGGCAGGTAGATGACGGCTATCTCTATACCCTTGATGCCTCCAGACCTCGCACACCCGAATCCCGGCCGGTCGGGATCGCGGTATCCGCCGCGATTGTAATAACGCGCCGGGAGGCTGTCCTCCTCCGGCACCCTGAAATCCGTAAAATACGGCACTACGCCCAATACCGGGATACCAACCAGCCGGGTCAGCGTATCAAGCCCGGGTTTCAAGAGTTCTTTTCGGCCCCGAAACTTGTTGATGATAATACCTTTTATTCGTTCCTTCTCCCAGGGTTCAAGCAGCTCCAACGTTCCAACAAGATACGCAAACACCCCGCCCCGGTCGATATCGCCCACGAGGATCACCGGAGCATCTGCTTCCACGGCAACGGGCATATTAACGACATCATTATCCCGCAGGTTGACCTCAGCAGGGCTCCCCGCCCCTTCGATAACCACGATATCGTATTCCTCGCGCAGCCGCTGCAGGGATTCGGTGATCGCCTTCCAACCAGCGTGCTTCTTGAAACGCATGTACTCTTGCGCCGTCATGTTCCCGATGGCCCTGCCGTGCACGATGACCTGGGCCACGGTGTCCTCGACGGGCTTGAGCAGGACGGGGTTCATATCAACGGTCGGGTCTACACGCGCCGCCTCAGCCTGAACCGCCTGGGCCCGGCCGATCTCCCCACCGCTCGCTGTGACGAAGGAATTGAGGGCCATATTCTGGGCCTTGAACGGCGCCACCCTGTAGCCATCCTGGGCCAGGATACGGCATAACGCGGCCACCAGGACGCTCTTGCCGACATCAGAGGAGACGCCCTGGACCATTACTGTCTTCGCAAGCCCCATGCCTGGATCCCTCCCTTCCCTCCGTTTCTATATTTTTTCGAGCGATGCCCGGTGACGCCCTGGGCCTTACCTGACACCAGTCAACCTGTATAGCATGTCCATATTAAGGCCCTTGCGCACCAGGGCCGCAAGCTTATCAAAGTTCAACTCGCGTAAGGCCCTGCTGCTCATCCCATCCATCCTGGGTAGGGGGCTCAGGCCCTTCTTGCGGCGCAGGTGATTTACAAACGCCCGGCGGAAGCCATCATTATCGAAAATACCGTGCAGGTATGTCCCCATTACGAGCCCATCCGGGCTCACCGCCCCCTCAAAGGTAACACCGTGATCACTAGCTATATCGCCGCCACCGACGGGCTTACCTGAGGCTTCCATTGCATCTTGATCTCGTCCCCGGGCCTCATCCTGCGACCCAATATCGTCGCGGACCTGGAATATAGGCGCGGCACCGCCCACCAGGGTCGTCCTCCCCATATGTATCTCGTAGCCCGAGATCTCCTCGCCGGCCAGCTCGCCGAGCCACCCAACCCGAGCGATAACTCGTCCTCTGACGCGGACGGTCCGTTTACCTGGGTAGAATGTTGTCTCCGTGGGAAGCAGCCCAAGGCCGGGAACCTCGTCCGGCGCACCGCCACCATTGACACGGCCGGCCAAGCCCTCGGTGTTGGCTTCGGTATGATAGGGGTCGCGCAGCACACGCCCCAGCATCTGGTACCCGCCGCAGATGCCTATAACCTGTGCCCCCCGCCTCACCAGCTCAAGTATCTCGGCCGCATAGCCAGCCTCCCGGAGGTAGCTCAGGTCGCTGATGGTGTTCTTTGTGCCAGGGATGATGATGGCATCCGGGCTCGAGGCACCCGGCGGAGCGCTTAAGGGTTCGCCCTCTCTCACATATCTCAGCCTCACCCCGGGCTCCCTGGCGAGGGCATCGAAATCCGTAAAATTAGAAATATGGGGGAGCCGTATCACGACGATCTCAACGGCCGGCGTTGCGGCATACGTTACGGCCGCCGCCCCCTCAAGGCTTGCCAGCCGCTCGATCGAAACGGAATCCTCTTCGTCGATGAGGGGCTCATCGATATACGGCACGACGCCTACAACGGGCTTGCCCGTTCGCCGCTCCAGGATCTCGATGCCCGGGCGCAATATCTCAAAATCGCCGCGGAATTTATTCAATACGCTCCCGGCTACGAGACCCCGCTCATCCTCCGGCAGGAGCGCGAGCGTCCCCACGATGGCCGCAAGGGCTCCGCCCCTGTCGATATCGGCAACCAGCAAAACGGGGGCATTCGCCATCTTTGCAACCTTCATGTTGGCGACGTCGCGGTCCCTGAGGTTGATCTCGGCCGGGCTCCCGGCACCCTCGATTACTATGACATCAAACTGTGTCCTCAATCTCCCCAGGGATTCCTCAATAACAGGCAGGGCTACATTTACGAAATCGCGCCGCCCCTCTCCCGCGTCCACATCCGCCCAGGGCTTTCCTCGCATTATGACCTGAGAGGTCATATTCCCCTTGGGCTTGAGCAAAAAGGGATTCATGTCGCCCGTGGCCTCAACCCCGGCCGCCTCGGCCTGGACGCCCTGGGCGCGGCCTATTTCCAACCCGTCTCTCGTTACATAGGAATTCAAGGCCATATTCCATGCCTTGAAAGGGGCCACGCGATAACCATCCTGGGCGAATATCCTACAGAGGGCCGTCACCAGCACGCTCTTGCCTACGTTTGATGCAACCCCCTGGATCATGAGGGCTTTTGCCGGCATTTTCGCTACCCTCCCTCCCTTCACATCCACCGAATGAATCATGAGATGGGCTATGAATGGGCTATAAAATGATTGAACCCCCGGGCCTCAAGCCTTTGAACTTCCCCACCGGGGTGGACGAGCGACACCCCTTCCTCCTGCGGGCGGATCTCGCCGATAGCGGTGACCTGCGTTCCAGTTGCCTCCCTCACAGCCTTGATTATGCCGTCCACCGCGCCCGGCCGCACCGTAAACAGGAGCTCATAGTCCTCTCCGCCGTTTAGAGCCCAGCACAGGGGATCCTTACCCAGGGATCTGGCCACGGCCAGCGTTGCCTCGTCAATTGGAATACGATCGGCCAGGATCCGGGCCCCAACGCGGCTTCGCTCGCAAATATGGTTGATTTCGCTGGTGAGCCCATCGCTGATATCTATCATGGACGTGGCCCCGCCTGTCCTGGCTATCACCCGCGCCTCAGGTATCCTGGGGTCCGGCTCTAGATGGGCCTGCAGCACGCGCTCTTCATACCTCTCATACCCCGACACCGGGTTGGCTGACCCTGCGTCTCTACAACTTGTATCCCTGCCCGGGTCCTTGCCCCTTGAACTAAGCAGGAGCTCCAGCCCTGCCGCGGAGGCGCCGAGGTGGCCGGTAACCAGGATCATGTCGCCGGGCCGGGCACCGCTGCGAAGGAGAATCTCGTCCTTCGCGGCCAGGCCCAGAACGGTAACATCGACAACCATGATCTCCGAGTGGACGGTATCCCCGCCGACCAGGCTCACCTCCCAGCGGTTAGCCAGGTCCTTCATGCCGCGGTAGACCTCGTCCACATATTCCACGGGCGATGATGAGGGAACTCCTATGCTAACCAGGAAAAACTTGGGCTGCCCACCCATCGCGGCTATATCGCTCAAATTGACGGCCAGGGCCTTCCTGCCCAGCTGGTAGGGGGTGATCTTATCCCTGAGGAAATGGCTCCCCTCTACAAGCATGTCAATCGTAACCAGGAGCTGCAAGCTGCCGTCCACATCGAGAACGCAGGTATCATCCCCTATGCCCTCCACCACGCCCGGGCCTGAAAAGGCTCCCAGGGTAACCCGCTTGATGAGTCCAAATTCCCCTATCTCACTAATCTGCAATCCGGTCACCCCCAGCGCTGAGCCCCTGCCCTCGTCCCGGCATTGGCCCCGGGCGCGGCGCATCGCCCCATGCTCGCCTTCGCCCTACGCACTTCCTGTAAGAGCTCCCGCGCGGCAGCGCCTATATCAGGCGCACTGACCACCGCTGAAACCACGGCGATCCCGGCAGCCCCCGCCTTTATTACCTGTTCAATATTACCTTTATTTATTCCCCCAATGGCCACCACGGGTATCCTCACGCTATCACAGATCTTCCGCAGGCCATCGAGCCCTATAGGGGCCGCATCGGTCTTTGTCGGGGTGGCGAATATCGCGCTCGCTCCCAGGTAGTCAGCGCCATCCAGTTCGGCGGCGAGCGCCTCCCCCTCGCTGGAAACCGATACTCCGATGATCTTCTCGCGTCCCAGCATCCGCCTGGCGAGCGCGGCCGGCATGTCGTCCTGGCCCAGGTGTACCCCGTCCGCGTCCACAGCCAGGGCCACATCCACCCTGTCGTTTATTATGAGAATCCCGCCCGCCTCGTGGACTATCTCTTTAAGCCTCAGGCCGGTATCGATCAATTCCCTCGTGGTCATCTCCTTGTCCCGGAGCTGGATCACTCTCGAGCCGCCGGCCAGGGCCGCGGCAGCGACCTCCTCATGGGAGCGGCCGCACGCGAGCTTCCGGTCGGTAACCACATACAGGTCCCAGATGCCCCTATCCAAACCACCCAGGTTGCTTCGATTTAACTCACTTCCGTTCAACGCATTTCCGTTCAAAGTCTATCCGCCTCCGAAGCCTCAAATACCTGCACCCTTGCCCGTGCCCGCAAGGTATCCTCGTTCATATTATAGACTTCATCAAAGATGGCCGTCTTGAAGCTCCCGGGAAGGCTGGATTTCTCTGCCGCAAGCTCGCCAGCCACACCAAATAGCGCCAGGGCGCCCGCCGCTGCCAGCATGTAATCGCGTTCCACGGCCGCGAAGGCGGCCACGATCGAGGTCGACATGCAGCCCGTCCCTGTGAGGTTTCCCATGAGGGCGTGGCCGTTATCGACCACCGCTATCTTGTTGCCATCGGAGACGAAATCGCGCTTGCCCGTTATCGCGACTACGAGCCCGTACTCCCTTGCCACATCGCGAGCTATTTCAGCGGCATTCCCGCGGATACCTGCTGCATCGACGCCTTTAACCTCGGCGTCGCGCCCTCCCAGGATTGAGATCTCAGCGGCATTGCCCCTTAGTATATCGATTTTGAGTCCGGTGAGAAGCCTCCGGGCACTATCCGTCCGCAGCCTGGTGGCCCCCGCGCCGACAGGGTCCAGGACGACGGGCACGCCGAGCTCGTTGGCCCGTTTTCCGGCGACCAGCATGGCATCCACAAGTCCGGGCGTAAGCGTCCCTATATTTAACACCAGGGCCCTCGCCATACTTACCATCTCGGCTACCTCTTCGGCAGCATGGGCCATAACCGGGGAGGCGCCTATGAAAAGGGTGATATTGGCTGTATCGTTCATGACGACCATGTTGGTTATATGATGGATAAGCGGCCGTTCGCGGCGGACGCGCCCGGGAATGCTGGCTATCTTGTCCAGGTAGGAATCGTTCATGTGGACGTTGTTCAAGGTCTGTGTCTCCTTTCCCTTTCGCGATTGCGTCATTTACATTCATCGGAAAGCCACGTGTGAGGGTGGGCCGCGTCCGCCGGGTGAAGAGAGGCGCGCCCACCCAAACAGCGTACCGCAGTACGAGGACGCCCTCAGCACGCAGGCTGCCGTGAGCCCAGGAACTCCCCCACCAGCTTCATCGCACAGTAGGGGCCGCACATCGTGCAGCCTTCACCGGCCTCCGGCAGGGCATCGCCCGCGAGGCAGCTCTCAACCTTTTGAGGGTCTATGGCTAGCTCGACCTGCCGCCTCCAGTCAAGGGCCTTACGGGCCTCCGACATCTCCCTGTCCCAGCTCGCAGCCCCCCTAACCCCCTTTACAAGGTCTCCTGCGTGGGCTGCGATCCTGGCGGCAACAACACCTTCTCGCACCTCTTCCAGGGTCGGGAGCCGCAGGTGCTCGGCCGGGGTCACATAGCAGAGGAAATCAGCACCAAAGCTAGCGGCCAAGGCCCCGCCGATGGCCGAGGTGATGTGATCAAATCCCGGCGCCACATCCGTAACCAGCGGTCCCAGGACGTAAAATGGAGCCCCCTGGCAGACCTGCTTCTCAAGGCGCATATTCGCCTCGATCTGGTCGAGCGGCATATGCCCGGGACCTTCGATCATCACCTGGACCCCCGCATCCCGCGCCCTTTGGGCGAGTTCGCCCAGGATGACCAGTTCCTGGACCTGCGCCCTGTCGGTTGCATCAGCCAGGGAGCCCGGGCGTAAACCGTCCCCGAGGCTGAGGGTGATGTCATATAGCAGGGCTATGTCCAGGAGGCGATCAAACTGCTCGTAGAGGGGGTTTTCCTTCTCGTGATGCAGCATCCATCCAACAAGGAACGAGCCACCCCTGCTCACGATGTCGGTTACCCTTCCCTGCCTGCGCATCCTCTCCAGGCTCTCCATGGTGAGACCGCAGTGGACCGTCATAAAATCCACCCCGTCCCTGGCCTGTCTCTCGATGACCTCAAAGAGGTGGTCTACTCTCATGGCCACAATCGCGCCGTCCCGGGTCCTGGCCTCAACCGCGGCCTGGTAGATCGGTACCGTCCCAAAGGGAACCCGGCATCTCTCGAGCAAGCCTCGCCTCACGGCATCGATATCGCCACCGGTGCTGAGGTCCATGATGGTATCTGCCCCTGCTGCGAGGGCAGCCTGGAGTTTGGTTATCTCCGCTTCCATGTCCGGGTAACGCTCGGACGTGCCGATATTTGCGTTGACCTTCGTGCGCAGCCCCGATCCTATGCCGCAGGGATCGAGGCCGGCATGCTTCGGATTTGCGGGGATGACAATGGTCCCCCCGGCCACCCCCTTAAGTATCTCCTCCGGCGTCGTACGTTCCTTCTCAGCAACCACCCGCATCTCCCGCGTTATGGTGCCGCCTCTCGCCATTTCAAGCTGCGTCAACGTTTCCACCTCCAGCAAAATAAAACCGCGGACCAGTTCAGGTTCGCGGTTTCGCATCTCTCTTTTCGTTTCAACGAAATCACTTCCCTTCGCTGGTATTACCCAGACACCGGGGAGATCCCAAGTCACCCGGTGTAGATCAGGTTCAAGGGGTGAGCAGGTTGCCCCTGCACTCTCAGCCTCGCAGTAGAAGCTCCCCCAGTGATCCCAACCATATTCACTTTTCCAGATTTATCCGCTATGCCTCCCCGGCGCTCGACGCTCAATATCCGGCACGGCTCAATATCCGGCGCTTGACGCTCATCTCACGCTTACTCAAATATATATTCGGCGTCTAAAAATAGATTCCTGCTTCAAGTTGGTGCGCCTTCAACTTGGCATACAGGGGTTTGCCCAAAAACTCGCCGGGTTTCCGTCTAGCCCTAGCCAGGCGGGCGCTCTGTAAACTCCGTCACGATGCCATATCAGATACCATATTTAAGAAGTAGCGATGTATCCTCGCATCACCCGTCAGTTCAGGGTGAAAGCTCGAGACCAGGAAGCGCCCCTGTCGCGCGAGGACGGGCTTCCCATCAAGCTCCGCCAGCACCTCAACCCCGGGGCCCGTGACCTCTATGCGGGGGGCCCGTATGAATACCCCCCTGAATGGGGTATCGCCGATGGCCGGTATGCGGAGGTCCGCCTCGAAGCTGTCGACCTGGCGCCCATATGCATTTCTCATAACCGTGATATCCATCATGCCCAGGACCGGCTGAGAGCTGGCCAGGACGCGTCTTGCGAGGAGGATCAGGCCAGCGCAGGTGCCGTACACAGGCATTCCGGCGGCTGCAAGCTCCCGGATCCTCTGATCCAGGCCATAGCGGGTCATTAGCTTGCCTATTGTAGTGCTCTCCCCGCCGGGAATTATCAACCCCTCGATGCCCTCGAGATCCTCGGGTTTTCTAACCGCCACGGCCCGGGCGCCGCACCTCTCGATGCTCCGGGCATGCTCAATGAACGAACCCTGCAATGCCAGGACGCCTAACTTTATGGCTACCACCAATATCACCCTCTAAACACATTCCTGCCGGTCGTTTGATAACCTAAGGACGCATCGTTACCAGCCGCGCGTCTGGATGCGTTCCTCTTCCCTCATGCTGCCTACGTGAATCCCGCGCATTGCCTCGCCTATCCCCTTTGAAACCCGCGCCAGGACCTCGGGGTCGTTATAGTGCGTGGTGGCCTCGACTATGGCCTTTGCCCTTGCTGCCGGATCTTCTGATTTGAATATCCCTGAACCGACGAAGACGCCGTCCGCCCCAAGCTGCATCATCAACGCTGCATCCGCGGGTGTCGCGATGCCACCTGCGGCGAAGTTTACCACGGGAAGCCTGCCCGTCCGAGCCACCTCCACCAGGAGATCATAGGGCGCTTGCATCTCTTTTGCTATAGTCATTAGTTCCTCCTCGGGTAAGCCAGACACGCGCCTTATCTCGTCCATCATACAGCGCATGTGCTTGACGGCCTCAATAACATCCCCTGTGCCCGCCTCTCCTTTAGTCCTGATCATGGCGGCACCCTCGCCTATCCTCCGCAGCGCCTCGCCGAGGTTCCGGGCCCCGCACACAAAGGGAACCTTAAAGGCGTGCTTATTGATGTGGAATTTGTCGTCGGCCGGCGTTAGCACCTCGCTTTCATCGATATAGTCCACACCTATGGCCTCCAGAATCTGGGCTTCCACGAAGTGCCCGATGCGCGCCTTCGCCATAACTGGAATCGTCACGGCCTCCATGATCGCCTCGATGATGGCCGGATCTGCCATGCGGGCCACTCCCCCCGCCGCCCGTATGTCCGCGGGCACCCTCTCGAGCGCCATGACGGCCACGGCCCCGGCATCTTCAGCAATTTTAGCCTGCTCAGGGGTAGTCACATCCATTATCACCCCGCCCTTGAGCATCTCAGCCATGCCCTTTTTCACTGTCCACGTTCCAGTCTCCCGTCCGCTTTTCTCCTGCGTCATAGAAAACACCTCCACTGGCTTATCGGTCAAAAAATAATCCCGGAGTTCGCCTCCGGGATATATTGCATCGCACTGGCCCTTGCCCTAGCCTTCCTCTGCCCTGGCATCTTGATCCGGGCTCCCTAACCTGTCCCTAATCCGGTACTGGAATTTATGGAATTTACATAACGTATGTTATGTCGATGTTGACATTCGGCCTGCCGAGCCTCCAGGGTTGATCGCTACGCGTCAGCCACCCCGGGCTCGGGGCCCGCCGGGTTACAGGTTACAGGATTACAAGGCCATGGTCCTTCTCCCATTCAGACTTTACTGTCGGCTCCGGGTTCACACCGGATCCACCGCTGAGGCTGGCGGGCTCGTCCCCGCAATGGGGCATCACCGCCGGTCCGGAATTGAAAAACGCGCGGGGTGAGAGGTACCCGTTCACGGGGTCCTCTTAGTCATCCGCTCCCCTGCCCGCTCGCTTCTCTCACCGTGCCCTGAAGGCAAACTCTCGATTATAGATTTTCCAGCATCAATTATACGCCCCCCTACCGAGGTTTGTAAAGGGGTCAAAAAATATTGCCCCGGAAAGGCAGTTACGCGAACGGGACTCAACCGCTTCGTTTCAGCCTCCCAACCCGCATCGCGTAGGTTTCACCCCAGTTGAAGACGATAAGCCCCAGGGGAACACATACCGCCCCAATGGCAAGCAGGATCAAAAGCTCAGGCACGAGCGCCCTGGTGGGTGCACCATGGAGAAGGGCCGCCCTGGCTGCTCGCAGCGTATAGGTGGCCGGTGATAGGACGGCTAGCGGCTGTATCCACCGTGGCATGACGGTCACATCATAGTAAACCCCTGATACCAGCAGGATGACCCCTTCCATTATATGGGTCGCCTGCGCCCCGCGCTCGGGAGACAGCAACGGCAGGACCGCCGCCACGAGGCCCAAACCTATGAAGGAGACTGACGAGACCAAGAGAACAACGAATGCCCCGGCCAGGTTGGACCTGCTCAGGTCGAGGTCAAAGAAGGATGCGACCACGATCATCACAATGATGGTCCTGATAGCCCCGTAGATGGTAGCCCACAGGCAGACGCCTCCGAGGTATGTGAGCCTTCGTATGGGGGCCATGAAGGTATACTCGATGGTGCCTTCCCAGCGTTCCCAGGCAACGGACTCACTTACTTCGTGAAACAGGATCGAAAGAAAGCCCCAGAGGAGCGCCCCTGCCACAAGATACAGGACCCTTTCCCCTCCCCCACCTCCCCGGTCAACGCCGATGAACCCTATGGTCAGGGTATTTACAACCGCATAGAAAAGAAAAACCACCTCCCAGCCTATGTAGCGCTTGACCAGGTTAAAATTTCGCTCGACCAGCCCGTAGCTTGCCTTGATCTCTTGCAATCCGGTTTCTTTCCACCTACTGTTCAAGATGCGTTTCTCAATTGCCAACTTCCCAGGCCTCCTCTCCATTTGGCACTATGAGCCCCTTTCCCGTAAGCCTGAAAAATACATCTTCAAGGGTGGTCGCCTCACCATCCCTCGCCACCATTCTTTTCAGGTTACCCGGGGTGTCGAGGGCAACAAACCGGCCGCTATCGATTATAGCGATCCTATCGCAGAGTCTCTCGGCTTCCTGCATATCATGGGTCGTCAAGAGGACGGTGGTATCACGTGTCCCCCGCACTTCAAGGACAAGGTCCTGGACCTCTTTCTTTGAAACGGGGTCGAGTCCCGTTGTTGGCTCGTCCAGGAGTAACAACACGGGCGAGGAGAGGAGTGCACGCGCCACAGCCACCTTTTGCTGCAGGCCGCGGGACAGGTCCTCCATGGGCTCATGAAGCCTACCTGCGGGGAACCCGAGTCGTTCAAGTATCTCCCTTGCGCTGGTACGAAACCGCTTCATATCTATTCCATAGAGTCGCGCGGCGTAGGTAAGATTCTCCATTGCCGAGAGTTTCTTAAAAAATGATGCCTCCACGGAGACGCGGTTTATCAGCCGGCGGACCCGCAGGCGCTCCTTGATTACGTCCAGGCCCAGGACCCTTATCTCGCCCTTATCGGGCAAGAGGAGCGTAGCTATCAACCGTATCAACGTGGACTTTCCTGAGCCGTTGGGGCCAAGAATTCCGAATATCTCTCCCCTCTTTACGGCGAAATCCACCTGCCTCACGGCATCTACACGCTCCATCGGGAGGGCCCACCTTGGCGATAGCATCCGGAGTGATAATATCGGGCCCCGGCGGTCATGCGCACCGGCCGGACCATTTCCAGCTAGTTTTTTTACTGTAAAGCTCTTCGAGACATCCTTACATTCAAGCACTACATCGGTATCTACACTGAAAGCCATCGTATCGGCGTCCCGGTACCCCATACTCTCCCTCCTATTTTACATCGAGAAGCCACCCCGGGGTGGAGAACTTATAGCCATGACTACCGGACCCTGCATCTATCGAGCTATCCAGAAACTCCCTTCCCCGGAGGCAACACGAAAGGGAGCCACGTTTTTAACCCATGGCTCCCCACTGGCAATGCAACTCTTGATCCCATGATGCTGAGTTAGTACCCAAAGATATCCAGACCTTCCGCAGGTAACAGCTACCAGTGCCGCACAGTGGCCGGGGTAACCAGCGTCAGGCTATGAGACAGATTCAGGCCGTACCTCGGATAATCCCCCGGCGTGCAAAGCGCGTTCAAACAAAGGTGTAAACATAACGATTCGCATCAGGTACGGCCTCCTTCTTACTTAATAGTTAGATAGTCTCCTTTTTTACTAATTACTTTATTACCTTGAGGTAAGGACCTGCAACGATTTTAAATGTACTATATATTTCCGAGATTGTCAAATAGTTTCCGTCGTCCCGTGTGAACGTGCTGTGATATTGTCACCCTGAAACTCGTCTGAGAAAATGTCACCTATGAGGGTGATGGTGACATTGTCGCAGAACGAGTTGAAAAGAGCACTGGTCATGCAGCGGGTAGTAGACGGG